>JAKSSN010000042.1 GCA_024403095.1 Oscillospiraceae bacterium | reverse complement strand
GCGGCGCCGTGAACCTTGGCGTGCGTCTCTGCAGGCTGAAGGACTGCTCCTTCCCCACCATTGATCCTGCCGAGCCTTATCGACTTGACTCCCGGGAAGAAGAACTGATGACCGTGCTGCGCATGAGCTTCCTGCGCGCCAAACGCCTGCAGAAGCACATCCGTTTTCTGTTTTCCCACGGCAGCATGTACCTTTGCCGCAACAACAACCTGCTGTATCACGGCTGCATTCCCATGAACGAAAACGGCAGCTTTACCGATGTTGGTTTTCTGGGCACGCCCATTCGGGGCAAGGCCCTGCTGGATGCTCTGGATGACCGCTGCACAAAAGCCTATTTCAGCAGCGCCGCCAACCATGGTTCCGACCCGGACCATTCCTCCGATATTTTCTGGTATCTGTGGTGCGGTGCAGAGTCTCCCCTGTTCGGCAAGGACCGCATGGCCACCTTTGAAAGCTTTCTGGTAGCCGAACCGGAAATGAAGGAAGAACATTACAACTGGTATTACACCCATTCCACCAGCCGCAAAACTGCGGTTCGAATCTTAAAAATGTTCGGTCTGGATGGAACTACCGGCCACATTATTAATGGGCACGTGCCCGTTAAGGTTCGCAAGGGAGAGCTGCCTGTAAAAGCCGGCGGAAAACTGTTTGTCATCGACGGCGGGATCAGCAAAGCCTACCAGAAAAAAACCGGAATTGCCGGCTACACGCTGATCTATAATTCCCACTGCCTTGCTCTTGCCCAGCACATGCCCTATATTCCCGGCACATGGAACACTCCTGTGGTCTCTATGGTGGAACAGATGCCGCAGCGCGTTCTGGTAAAGGATACCGATGAAGGAACCGTGCTGCGCGCAAAGATCAGTGACCTGGAAGAGCTGCTGAATGCCTACCGTGACGGCCGGATCAAGGAACAGTTATAAGTACGTTTTATTGGACTTTGATTGCTTATAATAAGGACCATAAAAAGAAAAAAGTGAGGTTTTTATTATGAGTACTTACTACAGCAGCATGAGTGTATCCCGCCTTCGCGACCTGTTGGATGAAAAGGAAGAACAGCTTTACGAAATGGACATGACCGGCGAGGATTATTCCCTGCGGGCGGAGCTGAACGACCTGATCAACAACATCTGCGAGCTTCTGTACACCAAAGAGCGCCAGTCGCTGCTTGCCTGAGCACATGCAAAAAGCATCCACCCCGCAACTGAAAGCGGGACGGATGCTTTTTCTTTTTCTATTTTCAGTAAAGCGCTGTGCGGGAAGCCGTTTTTGCGGAGCTGGCGCCGGCTTCGTCAAATGTTATCATAACGCGGCTGATCTCGCCATCGCGGTAATAGCTGAGCTCGGCCATGTCCCCGGCAGAGAACTGGCGCAATGCGTGGCTGATGGTATGATTATCGTCAATCACAAATTCGCCGATGGCCGTGATCACATCACCGGCACGGAGCCCTGCCCGGTCGGCACAGCCGCCCTTTTCCACGGAATAGACATAGGCACCTTCCGGCATATTATAGTAGCGGCCATAGAGGCTGTTATAGCGCTCATCGATCAGCAGACCAAGGCTTGCTTTGCCGGTTACATACCCGTGCAGAATAAGGTCCTCGGCAATTGCAGCCGCGTCGCTGATGGGAATGGCAAAGCCAAGGCCTTCCACACCGTTGCTTTTAAACTTGGCAGTTACTATGCCAATTACATTGCCCTGTTCGTCATAAAGCGGGCCGCCGGAGTTGCCGGAGTTTACGGCCGCATCAAACTGGAACATGGTGATCGGTTCGCTTTTATCATCGGTGATAATGCTGCGGTTCAGCGCGCTTACATGGCCAAACGTCATGGTAAATTCCAGTTCGCCCAGCGGATTGCCAACGGCAAACACCTGGTCGCCCACAGCAATTCCATTGCTGCTGCCAAAGGTGGCCGGGAGAAGCCCTGTGGCATCGATCTTCAGAACGGCAACATCATTCTCCGCTTCCACACCAACGATCTGGGCACGATAGGAGGACCCATCATACTGCATTACTGTGATCTCGCAGCCGCGTTTATAGGCTTCTTCAATTACATGGTAATTGGTGAGAATATACCCGTCGCCGGAAATCACAAAGCCGCTGCCGGAGACCGGGCTGGATGAAGAAAAGCCAAAGAAATTAGTGTAAGTGATCTCGGTTGTAATGGCAACCACCTGCTGGCATGCCATATCATAGATCTGCGAAAGAGCCGGCCCGGATCGTTCGGCGCTCTGCTGGCTGATTGCAGCTGCTTCCCGCTGCTGTGTAAGCACCTGGGACTGCTCTGCCAGTGCCTGCCGCTCGGCATCCGCCTCGCCCATATGGGCTTCGATTGCCTCCAGCCGCGGGCTGAAGCTTTCGCTCATCAGCACGGCGCCTGCCGCACCGCCTAAGATCGCGCACACCACGCACAGGCAGAATGCTGCCGCAATGCTGATCTTTTTTCTGTCTTTTCGTTTTGCTTCCGCTTCCTGCACCTGTTTGAACCGGACCTTTCGCGGGGTTCTGGGCTGCTGCTTTGGCGGAGCATAATAGCGGGGAGGAGCTGTCTCCTCATCCTGGTGAACGTAGCCCGCATCGGAATAGATGGTTTCTGTGTAGCCGTTGCGGTGGCGGTATTCACCGCTGCTGCGATCCGTCTGGCCAGTATACCAGTCCGGTGTTTTCTTTTCGGATTCGGGGGATGTTTCTGTTTGTTTTTCTTCCTGCAAGTCTGCCATGTTGTCTTTCGCCTGCCAAATACAAAGTTCTTTTATTTCTGCTGCTTATCCTAACAGATATTTATGAATGCTTAATGAACAAATCATAAAAAATTTATTATTTTCTGCAAATCAGAAAGCGGGGCAGCTGCGGTTGCCGGCAACTTCCTTGCCGGTCAGCCAGCGGCGGATCATATCATAAGCGTGGTTTCCGGCCATGCGGCGGATAAAGCTGCGTGTACGCTGGGGGCCCATATGCAGCTCTCGCACCCAGGTGCCGTTTTCTGCCGCAAGGGCAACAAATACGGTTCCCACTTCATGCACCCCGTCACCGCCGGGGCCGGCAAGGCCGGTGATCCCCACAGCAAGGTCGGTATTCAGCACTGCACGCATGTGCTCGGCCATTGCACGGGCAACCGGCTCGCTTACGGCCAGGTTGCTCTCAATAAACTGGCGGTCAATGCCCAGCATCACAGCCTTTGCTTCATTTGTATAAGTTACGGCGCCGCCTTTCAGAAATTCCGAGGCGCCCGGCAGTTCCGTAAAGCGTGCGGCCACTTCTCCGCCGGTGCAGCTTTCTGCCAGGGCAAATGTCTTGGGGTTTTTCTGCAGCAGCTGCAGCACTGCTTCTTCCATGCACTCCACATCGGTGCCATAAACGTAATCACCCAGTTTTTCGCAAACCTGCGCCATCACCGGGCGAAGCATCTCTTCGGCCTCCGCTTCGCTGTCTGCCTTGGCAGTTACCTGCAGCAGGCAGTCGCACTCCTTGGCATAGGGTGCCATGGTGGGGTTGCGCATCGAGTTCATTTCTGCGGCAAACAGGTCGTCCACAGCGCTCTCGCCCAAGCCAAAGATGCGCACACTATGGCTCACGATCACCTTGTCGGAAAGGGTGCGAAGATAAGGGATCACCGATTCCCGGAACATTGCCCGGCACTCTTTGGGAGGGCCCGGAAGCATGATCACAATGGTCCCATCCGCTTCAAAGGCACAGCCCGGGGCGGTGCCGCAGTTGTTGTGGAACACCGTGCAGCCCTCCGGCAGCATGACCTGATTATAATTATTCTCTGTAAAATGGTTGCTGTAGGTGATGTATTCATACATCTGCTCCCGCTCTGCCTGGTTTTCCACCAGTTTCAGGCCAAAGCTCTCTGCCAGCACCACTTTGGTAAGATCATCCACTGTGGGGCCAAGGCCGCCAGTGGTGATGATGATATCTGCACGGCTGCGGGCAAGCGCAACACAGTCCCGCATGCGCTGGGGATTATCCCCCACCACCGTGTGGTAGCGCACATTAATGCCCAGGCGGGAGAGCTCTTCGGAAATATCCCGGGCATCGGTGTTGGTCACATGGCCAAGCAGCAGCTCGGTACCTACCGAGAGGATTTCGGTATTGTATTCTCTCATGCCAGAACCACCTGTTCCAGGCCGGCCATCGCCTCATCCACCAGAGCGTCAACATCCAGAGGAGCCTCTGCCTCTTCCACTTCACTCACCTTGGGATGGGTGCGGGGATGTTTGGGGGTGAAGACGGTGCAGCAGTCCTCATAGGGCAGAATGGAAGTTTCAAACGTGCCGATCTTGCGGGACAGACGCACGATCTCCTCTTTATCCATGCCGATCAGGGGCTGAAGGACCGGCATCTGCAGCACAGCCTGCGTGGAAGCCATTGCCTCCATGGTCTGGCTTGCCACCTGGCCAAGGTTCTCGCCGGTAACGATGGCTTTGGCACCGGTGTCCTTTGCAATGCGCTGAGCAATGCGCATCATAAAGCGGCGCATGATCAGGGTGAAGTACTCTTCCGGGCACTTATCCCGGATCTCTTCCTGAATGTGGGTAAAGGGCACGATTTCCATGGTCATCTTGCCGGTGTAAGCCGTAAGCTGGCGGCCCAGTTCAATCACCTTTTCCTTTGCCTGCATAGAGGTGTAGGGGAAGGAGAAGAAATGCACGGGGATCAGGCGCACACCGCGCTTGGCGATCATATAGGTGCTCACAGGGCTGTCGATACCGCCGGAAAGCAGAGTGAGTGCAACGCCGTTGCTGCCCACCGGCATGCCGCCGGCGCCGGGCACGGGAGCTGCATGCACATAGGCGGCCAGGTCGCGCACCTCGATATGCACCTTGAGTTCCGGGTTGTGCACGTCAACCAGGCAGTCGGGATACGCATCGGAAAGGGCATCACCCACCTGCTGGCTGATCTGAATGCTGGTAAGGGAAAAGCTCTTATCGCTGCGCTTGGATTCCACCTTAAAGCTGGCGGCACTTTCCATGGCATCCTTCAGATAGTCGATTGCCAGGGCAATAATGGCATCCATGTTTTTCTCACAGGCTGCGGCACGGGTAAGGGAGATGATGCCGAACACCTGCTGCAAAGCTTCAAAAGCTGCATCCATATCTGCGTTCTCTTCCCCGGCCTCTACATACACAATGCTCTGCATGCAGTATACGCGGAAGCGGCCGATAGGAAACAGCTTGTGTTTGATGTTGCTGACGAGCTTCTGTTCAAAGGACTTGCGGTTCAGACCCTTCAGTACGATCTCGCCCAGTTTGCAAAGTATAATATCGTTCATAATTCACTCCAGAATGCACAAAATTTCAATTAAACTATATCATTTTTCATCTGAAAGTCAACCTGCTGTACTTCTGCGGTTTCTTTGTTATCCGTCCTGCATCCTAAAGCACAATTTTTAAGCAGATTTTTTACTTTTTGCCCTAAAAACCTTGTTTTTCCATCGTCATTTTCCACAAAAATTGCACTTTTGTGTTGACAAGCTTATTAAAACATAGTATTAGTTTATGCCGTGATGTGCAGATCCTGCACTCACAATTACATTATGACTAACAGAGAGGTAACACCATGGCTAAAATCATCAAGTGGACCAACAAGTTCAGCAATGAAAGCGGCTATGTGCAGAGCGTCAAAAAGGCAGACGGCCACTTCAACAACACTTTTGATGCCGCCGAAGCCAAACAGTTTTCCAGACAGTCCGACATCACCAAGGCAATGAACCTGCTTCAGGAGCTTGGCGAGTGCGAAAACAACGTCTTTGAGGCTGTTGAGGTCTGATTTGACCATCAAATCACACGCTGAATAAAAACAGAAGGAAGCCTGCCGCAATGGCAGGCTTCCTTCTGTTTTTATATTTCAAATCGGGTCCATGGCTCGGTGTCGGGCGGCTGGCGGAAAAACTGCACTCGCTCCCCCGTCTGCGGGTGGTTGAACTCCAGCAGGCAGGACCACAGGGCGATGGGATAGTCCTGTGCCGTGCCGTATTTGCGGTCGCCCAACAGGGGCAGGCCGCGAGAGGCAAACTGGCAGCGGATCTGGTGGGTGCGGCCGGTATGCAGCCGGATCCGCACCAGGCTCTTGCCATCTTCACTTGCCAGCACCCGGTATTCCAGCTCTGCCGGCTGCACATCCGGGCCAGGCTCGGCCACCACATAGGTTTTCCGTTCCTGTTTGCTGCGCCGCAGCAGGTCCTGCATCAGTCCCTGCTCCTGTTCAGGCACACCCTGCACCACAGCCATATATTCTTTTTGAAACGATCCTTCGCGGATCTGCTGTGAAAGGAGGGAGGCCGCTTTTACCGAGCGTGCCATCACCATCAGCCCGCCTACCGTCTGGTCCAGCCGGTGCACAGTGCGCACACAGGCCTGTGCGTCCCCCAGCTGTGCTCGAAGCAGGTCCGGCATTCCGCCCGGCTCGTCGGTGGAAAGGACCCCGGACGGTTTCACACACACAGCGATTCGATTGTCCAGATACAGGATCTCCATTCCGTTTCCTCCCGCTTCTTATTGCCTGCAGAATAGCAGTTTGAAGCACAGCTGTCAATTAGTTCAGGAAAAGACTAAAAATTCATTTTCTGTATACAAAATCTGCGGGATTATGCTATACTATCAGAACCATTCCGAATGTTGAGAGGATCAGATCCCATGAAAAAAATGATCTGCCTGCTGCTTGCACTCACCCTGTGTGTGGGGCTTTGCTGCGGGCTTAGCGGATGCGGAAGATCCGGATACGGCGTTAAAACCATTGTAACGCTGGTTGAGCAGGATTATTCCCTTGCCTTCCGAACCGACGATCTGCAGTATTATTATGTTGTTGCTGCGTTAGAGCAGCTGAACTACAACGGCCGTGTGAAAGAGCTGACCATGAAGTGGTTTGGTGAAGACATCACCACTTTTGGCAAATCGGCCGACGCACTTGAGCGCATCGGCATGCCGGAGCCCAAGACCTTTATTATTGGCGTTGACATCAACTCCTTCCCGCTTGCCTACGTCTCCAACGGTCTTTACTGGGGCTTTGATATTGAGCTTGCCTCCTCGGTGTGTGAGCTGCTCGGCTGGGAGCTTGCCATTCACACCATTGAAAAAGAAGACGTTGCCGTTGAGCTTGCCTCCGGCAACATCGACTGCGCCTGGGGCGGCATTGCCCTGAACGAGAATGAGCTTGCCAAAGAAAAGTATGTAGCCTATGGTCCCTATGTTCATAACGACATTGTAATTGCCGCCCGTGATAATTCCGGCCTTTGGAACACGCTGAAGCTGAACAACAAAAACATGGCCATGCCCACCACGCCGGAAGCAACCGCTGCGCTGGAAACAAACCCCAAGGTTGCCAAACGCCTTGGCCAGATCACCCGCCTGGTCGGGGGCAGCATCGACTGCTTCTCCTACCTGTATTCCGGCAAATGCGATGCCATTCTAACCGACAGTACCGCCCTTTATTACTACAACTCACACTGATCAAAAACCAAAAAACCGGCAGCTCAATGAGCTGCCGGTTTTTTATTAACCTTCCGGAAGTGTTTCAAATTCGCATACGTAGCAGATATTGCCTGCATACATCTCGGGGAATTCGCCTGCCGGGTCAAGGCGGCTGTCGTTGTAGCACCAGTCGGTGCGGCCGAACCGGTTCCACAGCAGCAGATAGTTTTCTGTGGCGCGGTCGCCTCCATCAAAGTAGGAAGGCTCGCCTTCGTCCCACACATAATAGTAACCATCCTCACCTGGTTCCGCTTCCCAAACCAGCATGTCATCCACGCGGTGGCAGCCAACCCAAACATTGTTCACGTTATATGCCGTTGCAAGGTCGGTGACTTTTTTGAACTCTTCTGCCGAATCGATAACCACCAGATATCCGCCGGCCTGGCGGCACTTTTCTGCAGCCACGACCCAGGTAACATCCTCAACATAAATGCGGTAGCTGTGCTCGCGTATCGGCTCGGGGGTGACCTCAACTGCCGGTTCCGGCGTGGGGGTGGGAGCGGCGATGGCACCGGGAGCAGGAGTTACGATCTCCACCGGATGGGCACCGATGTTTTCGAACCCGGTCTTCTGGACCTTGCTGCCCTGAACCGCGCTTACGATCAGTGCGCAAATAATAACCAGAACGGACAGGATCATTACCACAATAATGGGTCTGCGCTTGCGCTTGCGGATCTCAGATGCGATCTTGCGCTCGCGCTCGGCACTGCGTCCATACTGGTAAGGCGTACGGTGAACGACCACCGGCTCCAGTTCCGGATTTTTTTCTTCCGTAAGAATAGGAATTGCCTGCTGTGCGGCAGCAGGGGCAGCTGTCGGTTCCTCTGCCGGGGACTTTGCCTCCGCATCGGTTTGGGGAGCCATGTCGGGCAGCGGAAGGTCTTCCGCTGGTGCTTCCTCTGCCTCTGCAGAGTCTTCAGCCGCTTCCACAGCGTCCTCTTCCACGCTGTTTGCCGTTTCGGCAGCTTCTGTTCCGTTATTATCTTCCGGCATCACGGCCGGCTCGGATGCTTCGATGATATCGTTGTTATCTTCCAGCACTTCCGAAGCTTCGTTCGTTGTGTTCATTCTGGTTTCGTCGTCCATACGAAGACCTCCCGTGCGTAAATGATTATACAGCCATACGTATAATGATCCATAGTGCAAACAGATTAACATAATCTGCCTGCTTCGTCAATCTTCATCTGCCCTCGGCGGTACATTTTGCTTCTTTTCTTGACCCTCCCCGGTACACGGTGTAAAATGGTGCATCCATTATCCTGACAGGAGATTTTGAATTATGGTTGATAAAAATCTGTTATCTGATATCAATAGTTTTGTTGCGCAGAACAGCGATGCGCTGTTCCGTGACATAGCCCGCCTGGTCGCGATCGACAGCGTAAAAGGCCCTGCCGAACCCCATGCCCCCTTTGGAAAAGGCCCGGCCGCCGCTCTGAATGAAGCTCTTAAGCTCTCGGAAGAGCTTGGCTTCACCGCCGTGAACTGCGAGGACATGATCGGCTACGCGCAACTGGGCGAAGGCGGAAAGGACTGCGACCGTTATCTTGCCACCATTACCCATATGGACGTGGTGCCCTGCGGCGACGGCTGGAAGGAAGATCCCTTTACCATGCGGGAGCGCGAAGGCTATATCATTGGCCGCGGTGTGCTGGATGACAAAGGCCCCAGCGTACTGTGCCTGTATGCCGCAAAATACCTGATGGACCGCAACATTCCGCTTCGTTATCCGGTTCGCATACTGCTGGGCGTGGATGAAGAATCCGGCATGGGCGACGTGACCTACTATCTTAAGAACTATCCTGCACCGCTGTTCTGCTTCAGCCCGGATGCAGACTTTCCTCTCTGCAACGGCGAAAAAGGAATCTGCCATGGCAAGATGATTTCCCTGTGCAAGCCGGAAAACGTGCTGGAGATCAGCGGCGGTGTTGCCGTGAATGTGATCCCCGATAAGGCCACTGCCCGCGTGAAGGCAGATAAGCTCACCTCTACCGAACATGTAACTGCCGTGCAGCTTTCCGACGGCACCTGGCAGCTTACCGCCTGCGGCATTGGCGGCCATGCCTCCATGCCTGCCGGCACCCTGAATGCCATTGGTGTTCTTGCCGACTATATTCTTGCAAACGGAATTGCCGGCACAGAGGAGGCCAAGTATTTCCAGGCTCTTTCCCTGCTGCATAACGACCCCAGCGGCAAGGGCGTTGGCGTGGATGCCACCGACGATAAATTCGGCGCCCTCACCATCATCGGCGGTGTGATCAGCATTAATGAAGATGGCCACTTCACACAAACACTGGACAGCCGCTACCCCACAACCACCAGCGGAGCAAAAATTGAAGCCACCATGAATGAAAAGTTTGCCGGTATTGCCCAGGTCGTTTGCCCGCGCGACACCGCTCCTTTCTACATGGAGCTGGACAAGCCCGAGGTTCAGGCCTGTCTTGCATCCTATAACGACATTACCGGCGAGGATGCCAAGCCCTTCACCATCGGCGGCGGCACCTATGCCAGAGATTTTCCCAATGCGGTCTCTTTCGGTCCTGAGCATCACGACCGTCCCACTCCGGATTTTGCCGGCCCCATCCACGGCATTGACGAAGCCGCCTGCAAGGCCGACCTGCTGGAAGCACTGAAGATTTATATTCTTGCTCTGCTCCGTTTGGAGGAGCTGGACTATTAAGCTGTTCTGCACAGCATAAGTCTTTTACGGTTCGTTCACATATTTTTGTAACATTTAACAAAATCGGCATTTGTATTTCGTGTGCAAGTGCCGATTTTCGTTTTTTTGACGAATATTACTTCTTCTCCAGCCGTATTTGTGCTATACTACAGGTGCAGAAAGAAATTCTGTACCAATTCGAAAGGAGTGCAAGAAACATGAAGATCACATTTGTGGAAAAGAAAATGGATGTCTCCGAAGGTCTGCGCAGCTACGCCGAAAAGAAACTGGCAAAGCTGGATAAGCTCTTTGGTTCCGAGGCCGAAGCCAAAATTGTGTTCAGCCCGGATCACGGGCGTTTCCTGGCTGAGATCACCATCCGCAGTGCTGACATGTACTTCCGTGCTCATGAAGTAACCAACGATATGTATGCCTCCATCGACTCCGGCATTGCCGCCATTGAAAAACAGGTGCGTCGCAACAAGAAAAAGCTGGAAAAACGTGTGCGCGTGGAAGAGCTGAAAATTGATGCTCCCGCATATGCCGAAGAAGAGCCCGAGGCAGAATATCAGCCTGTGCGAACCAAGCGCTTCCCCATCAAGCCGATGTCGGTGGAAGATGCCATTCTTCAGCTCGACCTGCTCGGCCACGAATTCTTTGTATTTAAAGACATGGATGCCGGCGAAGCTGTTTCTGTTGTCTACCGCCGCAAAGAAGGCGGCTATGGCCTGATCAGCGACGATTCGGATGCCTGAGATAAATATCATCCCCACCGGTCAATGACCGGTGGGGATTTTTTCATGTTTTATTCCGGTGTATTCCGCTTCAGGAACGCTTTCACAGCGGCAGACACCCTCTCCTCTTCCACCAGGTAGCTCATGCCGTGTCCGGCTCCCTCCACCAGCACCAGTTCTTTCTCGCCGGTGCAGGAATCGTAAGCCTGCTGTGTCATGCGGCAGGGCACAAAATAGTCCTTCGTTCCATGAATGAAAAGAACCGGATATCGGGTAAACTGCATCGCAGTAAGCGTACTTTTTTCCTTCAGGCCAAACCCGGCAAATACTTTGGTAAATAGATCCATCAGCCCCAGCAGAAAACGTGCCGGCAGTTTTTTGCCGGTACGGCGGCAGAGATACTCAAACTCGTCATACGCGCTGGAAAAGCCGCAGTCGGCAATGATTCCCCTCACATTTGCAGGAATCTCTTCATCGGCTGCCATCAGCACCGAAGTTGCGCCCATGGAAATTCCGGTTAAAAACAGCGGATGCTCCTCGCCCATCAGCTGCGCAGCATAGGTTGCCCACTGAACCACATCCCGGCTCTCTTTTACGCCAAAGGTAATAAACATGCCCTGGGACAGCCCGTGGCCCCGCTGGTCAACGATCAGCAGATTATAGCCCAGATCATGGTAAAAGGAGAACACACTGGAAAAATCCAGTTTCCAGCTGGAACGCCAGCCATGGAACATCAGCACCGTGCCTTTTGCGTTTTCGCAGGGGATCAGCCACCCGTTCAGGCTTTTGAAATCTTCGCTGAACATCTGCAGCTGCTGGGGTTCGCTGTTTAAAAACCATTCTTTTCCCGCATCCACCTGTTTCTGCAGGCGCTGGTATCCATGCCGTTTCACCACTGCCGCATCCCAGAATTCTTCCTTCCGCGGCCGCAGGCAGGCAAACAGCATCAGCCCAAAGCCAAGCAGAACCAGCAGCAGGAGCACAACTCCCAGGCAGATCAGCACTTCCATTTTCAGTTCCTCCGCTTTCATTTACTATAGATGATACTATGCCATAAATTGCTTTTAACTGCAAGCCGGCGCGCTTTGGGCACTGTTTTTCCGCACTTGCAAAGCCCGTTTGGCCGCGTTATACTAATAACAGAATTTCACTTGTTTACAAATGGAGATCTGATTATGGCAGTTAACATCAATGTGGTCCGTTTTTTTGACATCTATAATTCCGACGCAGCTCTGCGCCAGCGCCTTGCTGATGCGGAAGCCATGTATCCCGGCAGCCTTGAGATCCGTGATGCCGTGGTTGAGGATGTTCTT
>JAKSSN010000041.1 GCA_024403095.1 Oscillospiraceae bacterium | reverse complement strand
CCAAAATGCCGTCATTCTGACGAATTGACTTTTTATGCCGTTGGTGGTACCTTATGTGCAACATAGTAAAAGCTGCGACGAAGACGGTCGGACGGACTGCTTTCAGAGAGCCGGTGTTTGGTGCGAACCGGCAGCACGAACTCCATCAGCCAATCACTTCCGAGCTGGGAATGCGAACACAGCAGTAAGTAGTATTTCACGTTTGCCCGCGTTAAGGGATAGGGTTTGTTGGAACCTGAAGTGGCGGCCGTATAGCCGCAATTTGAGTGGTACCGCGGGTATGTATAGTATTTACAGCTCGTCTCAAAGAAATTTGAGACGGGTTTATTTTTTTGTTAAAGGAGCAATTACATGAGCACACAGTCCAATCAGCTGCTGGATATCGCCCAGCGTATCCGGGCAATGCGCGAGATCTTTGATTACAGCACTGCCGCAATGGCAACTCTGACCGGCATTACTGAGGATGAATACATCCAGTATGAATCTGGCAGCATCGACCTCCCCTTCTCCTTCCTGCACAAGTGCAGCGTGGTGTTCGGCATTGAGCTCACCGACCTTCTCTCCGGCCAGAGTGCAAAGCTGACCGGCTACACCGTTACCCGCAGCGGCAAAGCTCCGGTAACCGCACAGCAGGAAAACATCACCATTCAGAACATGGCTCTGATGTTCACCAACAAGCTGGCAACCCCCTACTGGTGCACTTATAAATATGATGAAAAGCTTCAGGACCAGCCCATCCACACCACTACCCACTCCGGCCAGGAGTTTGACCTTGTTATCAAGGGCAGCCTGAAGGTTAAGGTCGGCGATCACGAAGAGATCCTGCACGAAGGCGACAGCATCTTCTTCAAGAGCTCCACTCCCCACGGCGAGCTGGCCGTTGGCGGCCAGGACTGCGTGTTCCTTGCCATGATCATGGCTGCTACGGAAAAGGAGCAGCGCGTTGGTCTGGTTCAGGAGTATGCCGGCGGCCCCGACGAAAACCTGATCTGCAAGCAGTGGGTAAAGCCCACCGAAGATAAAGAGGGCAAGCTGGTTGCCATGCGCTTCGAAAACACCGAAAAGTTCAACTTTGCCTTTGATATCGTTGACGAGATCGCACGCCGCGAGCCGGACAAGCTTGCCATGCTGCACATTGCCAACAACTTCACCGAAAAGCGCTTTACCTTTAAAGAGATCAAGGATGCATCCTCCCAGGTTGCAAACTACTTCACCTCCCTTGGCATCAAGCGCGGCGACCGCGTAATGCTGGTGCTCAAGCGCCACTACCAGTTCTGGTTCTCCATTCTGGCACTGCACAAAATCGGCGCAATCGCCATTCCCGCTACCAACCAGCTCATCGCTCACGACTTTGAATACCGCTTCAAGGCCGGCGGCGTAAGCGCAATCGTATGCACAGGCGACGGCGATGTTGCCCACCAGGCTGACCTTGCTGAAGAAGCAGTTGGCATGAAGCTCACCAAGATCATGGCAAACGGCAGCCGCGAAGGCTGGCACAGCATGGATACCGAGTATCCCCTGTTCAGCCGCAGATTCACCCGCGAAGACGACGCTCCCGGCGGCAACGATCCTATGGTCGCATTCTTCACCTCCGGCACCACCGGTTACCCCAAGCTGGTCGTTCACAGCTACCTGTATGCACTTGGCCACTATGTAACCGCAAAGTACTGGCACCGCTGCGAGAGCGACGGCCTGCACTTTACCATCAGCGAGACCGGCTGGGGCAAAGCTCTGTGGGGCAAGCTCTATGGCCAGTGGCTGTGCGAAGGCGCCATCTTTGTATATGACTTCGACCGCTTTAAGGCAGAAAACATCCTGCCCATGTTTGCCAAGTACAATATCACCACCTTCTGCGCACCTCCCACCATGTACCGCATGCTGATCAAGCAGGATATCAGCCAGTACGACCTCAGCTCCATCCGCCACGCCACCACCGCCGGCGAAGCTCTGAACCCCGAAGTGTTCTACCAGTTCCAGAAGATCACCGGTCTTACCATTCACGAAGGCTTCGGCCAGACCGAAATGACCCTTGGTATCGGCAACCTGCGCGGCGAACCCATCAAGCCGGGTTCCATGGGCAAGCCCATTCCCAGCTACAACATCGACCTGGTTGACACCGAAGGTAACCCCGTACAGGATGGTGAAAACGGCGAGATCGTTATCCGCACCAACCCCGAAGATCACCAGCCCGGTATCTTCCTTGGCTACTTTGGCGACAAGGACCGCACCGAAAACAGCTGGCACGACGGTATGTACCACACCGGCGACCTTGCATGGCGCGATGAAGACGGCTTCCTGTGGTATGTTGGCCGCAACGACGACGTCATCAAGTCCAGCGGCTACCGCATTGGACCCTTCGAAATTGAAAATGTTATCATGGAACTGCCCTACGTTCTGGAATGCGGTGTTTCCGCAGCTCCCGATCCCGTGCGCGGCCAGGTCGTTAAAGCCAGCATCGTGCTGGTAAAGGGCACCGAAGGCACCGAAGCACTGAAGACCGAGATCCAGGAATACGTTAAATCCCACACTGCTCCTTACAAATATCCCCGTATTGTTGTGTTTATGGACGAGCTGCCCAAGACCATCAGCGGCAAGATCATGCGCAACAAGCTTTAATACGATAGTTCAAATTTTCACACAATTTCTCGTTGACAATTTGATACTCCGATGTTAGGATACCTTTCAAGAAAGGCAAGGACGGAGAGGGCTGAGTGCAGGTTCTGTTCGCAGAGAGCCGGAGGTTGGTGAGATCCGGCAGCAGAAGCAGTCAGTTTGTAGCTCCCGAGCCGAAGAGAAGAACACCCCCAAGGTAAGTAGAACTCTTCCGCGTCAGCTGCGTGAGTGCTTAGGGCTTGTTAGAGCCTGATGAGTGGTGTATATGGAAACATATACGCAATTTGAGTGGTACCGCGGGTATGCAATAGCAGCCCGTCTCAAAGCATCAAAACTTTGAGACGGGCTTTTTTCTTTGCTCTCCCGTCTCTGATCATTGGAGGTTACACCCATGGCAAAAGCAATTACCGGCCTGGATTTTAAGATTCAGGAAATGGCAGGACGTATTCACGAGCTGCGCGAGATCTCCGGCTATACCACGCTGGAAATGGCCCAGAAGACCGGCGTAAGCGAAGAAGAATACATCGCCTGTGAAAGCGGCGAAAGCGACCTGCATTTTGCGTTCCTTTACCGCTGTGCTCTGGCATTTTCCGTTGACGTTACTGACCTGATCGAAGGTAAAAGCCCCAAGCTTCGCAGCTACACTCTGACCCGCAGCGGCGCCGGCCAGAAGATTGAGCAGGCCCATGAGATGATCTATTACAACATGGCCTCCAACTTCCAGAACCGTATCGCCGACCCCCTGTATGTTGAAAACAAATACAGCGACCGTGCCTTCCATTCCGATATCGAGCTCACCACCCACGACGGTCAGGAATGCGACCTGATCATCAAGGGCAGCATGAAGGTTCAGATCGGTGAACATACCGAGATCCTGCACGAAGGCGACTGCATCTACTTCGACTCCTCCATCCCCCACGGCATGGTGGCAGCCGACGGACAGGACTGCACCTTCTACGCCATCGTGCTCCGTGCCGGAGAAGAGCTGGCCCCCGCAAAAACCAGCATTCAGAAGATCTCCTCCGACAAAGCGGAGAAAAAAGATGTTTCCGGCATGCTGCACATTGCCGACCGCTTTATCGACACCGTGGAAGACGAAAACGGCCTGCTGAAGAAGATCAGCTTCCATGACGAGGAAAAGTTCAACTTTGCCTTTGATATCGTGGATGCCTTTGGCACCGAACGCCCCGACAAGCTGGCTATGCTGCACATTGACGAGGACGGTACCGAACGCCGCTTTACCTTTAAGGACATTAAGGATATGTCCGCCCGCGCCGCAAACTACTTTACCTCCATTGGCATCAAGCGCGGCGACCGCGTGATGCTGGTGCTCAAGCGCCACTACCAGTTCTGGTTTGCCATGATGGCCCTGAACAAGATCGGCGCCATTGCCATCCCTGCTACCAACCAGCTGCTGCAGCACGACTTTGCTTACCGTTTCAAGGCCGCTAATGTGGCTGCCATCCTCTGCACCGGCGACGGCATTACCGCTGCAGAAGCCGACAAGGCCGAAGCAGAAAACGGCATGAACCTGATCAAGATCATGGTACACGGCAAGCGCGACGGCTGGCGCGACTTTGATGAAGAAGTTGCCATGTTCAGCCACCGCTACGCCCGCAAGGACGATGCTCCCTGCGGCAGCGACCCCATGCTGATGTACTTCACCTCCGGCACTTCCGGCTACCCCAAGCTTACCGCCCACAACTACAAGTACCCCCTGGGTCACTACTGCACCGCCAAGTACTGGCACCGTGTGGATCCCAACGGCCTGCACCTTACCATCAGCGATACCGGCTGGGCCAAGGCAATGTGGGGCAAGCTCTATGGCCAGTGGCTGGCAGAAGCTGCCGTGTTTGTCTATGACTTCGACCGTTTTGATGCTGAAAAGATCCTGCCCATGTTCGCAAAGTATCAAATCACCACCTTCTGCGCACCTCCCACCATGTACCGCATGCTGATCAAGCAGGATATCAGCCAGTACGACCTGAGTTCCATCAAGCACGCCACCAGCGCCGGCGAAGCTCTGAACCCCGAAGTTACCCGTGTATTCGAGCAGAACACCGGCCTGCAGATCATGGAAGCCTTTGGCCAGACGGAATCTACCGCCATCATCGCCAACATCATCGGCGACACCCACAAGATGGGCTCCATGGGCAAACCCGTTCCCCTTTACGACGTGCATCTGCTTGACCGCGAAGGCAACGAAGTTCCCACCGGTGACACCGGCGAGATCTGCATCAACATCTCCAACGGTCTTCCCTGCGGCCTGGCATTTGAATACACCGGCAACCCCGAAGTTACCGCCGAGACCTGGCGCGACGGCTTCTACCACACCGGCGACCTTGCCTGGTGCGATGAAGACGGCTTCTTCTGGTATGTTGGCCGTGCGGACGACGTGATCAAGTCCAGCGGCTACCGCATTGGACCCTTTGAGATTGAAAGCACCATCATGGAGCTGCCTTACGTTCTGGAATGCGGTGTTTCTGCCGCTCCCGACCCCGTACGCGGCCAGGTGGTTAAAGCCAGCATCGTGCTGGTAAAGGGCACCGAAGGCACCGAAGCACTGAAGAAAGAAATTCAGGAATACGTTAAGATCCACACCGCACCTTATAAATATCCGCGTATCGTGGTGTTTAAGGACGAGCTGCCCAAGACCGTAAGCGGTAAGATCATCCGTAACAAATTATAATTGAGTATTAAAATGGAAACAAAACGACTCACGCTGTTTGCCGGCCATTACGGCAGCGGCAAAACCAACATTGCACTGAACTTTGCCCGCATCCTGCGCCAGCAGACCGAGGCAGTCACCATCGCCGACCTGGATATCGTGAATCCTTACTTCCGCACCAAGGACAGCGAAGCTGCCCTGGCAGCAGAAGGCATCCGGCTGATCGTTTCGGAGTATGCAAACTCCAACGTTGACCTGCCGGCTATGCCCAAAGAGATCTACGGCCTGGTAGATGACCGCAGCACCTACGGCGTGCTGGACATTGGCGGCGACGACCGCGGTGCCCTGGCACTTGGCCGTTACGTGCCGGCGATCCTTGAGGAAAACAACTATGAAATGCTGGCCGTGATCAACAAGGCACGCCCCCTCACCCGCACGGTGGAAGACACCCTTGCCGTGCTGGCCGAGATCGAAGGCGCCTGCCAGCTCCCGTTCACAGGCATTGTGAACAACACCAATTTTGGTCTACAGACCACCGCAGAAGATGTTCTCGGCAGCCTGAACTATGCCGAGGAAGTCTCCCGCGCCAGCGGTCTGCCGATAAAATACACCTGTGCAGATGAACGCATCTGCCCGGAACTTGAGGGAAAGGTTCCCAACCTGTTCCCCCTGAAACTGCAAAAACTGTATTATATGATCAATACGGAGGTTCAAAATGGCAAAAGTAACATTTAACGAAGAGCTGTGCAAGGGCTGCGGCCTTTGTGTGGCTGCATGCCCCAAGCAGATCCTTGCCCTTTCCAAGGTAAGACTGAACCAGAAGGGCCATTCCCCTGTTGAGATGACCAATCAGGAAGCCTGCATCGGCTGCGCATTCTGCGCCACCATGTGCCCTGACTGCGTGATCCGCGTAGAAAGATAAGGAGGCAAAACAGTGTCTGAGAAAGTACTTATGAAGGGCAATGAAGCCCTTGCCGAAGCCGCCATCATCGCCGGCTGCCGCCACTACTTTGGTTACCCCATCACCCCGCAGACTGAAGTTGCTGCCTACATGGCAAAGAGAATGCCCAAGATCGGCGGAACCTTCCTGCAGGCTGAAAGCGAAATCGCTGCAATCAACATGGTTTATGGTGCCGCTTCCACCGGTCACCGCGCCATGACCTCTTCCTCCAGCCCCGGAATCTCTCTGAAGTGCGAAGGCATCTCCTACCTGGCAGGTGCTGATCTGCCCGCTCTGATCATCAACGTTCAGCGCGGCGGCCCCGGCCTTGGCGGCATTCAGCCCGGCCAGAGCGACTACTTCCTGGCTACCCGCGGCCCCGGCCACGGCGACTTCCACGTGCTGGTGTTTGCTCCCTCCGGCGTACAGGAGATGGCAGACCTTACTCTGAAGGCCTTTGACCTTGCTGAGAAGTACCGCATGCCCTCTATGATCCTTGCTGACGGCACCATGGGCCAGATGATGGAGCCCGTTGTTCTGCCCGAACCTCAGGAGAGCCACAACGACCTGTCCTGGGCCGTTACCGGCACCAACATGGAGCGCGAGCACAACATCGTTAACTCCCTGTACCTGCAGCCCCAGGATCTGGAAGATATGAACAACCAGCGCTTTGCCCGCTATGCTGAAATTGAAAAGAAGGAAGCAATGTGGGAAGAGTTCATGATGGAAGATGCTGAGATCTGCGTTGTCAGCTACGGCATCACCGCCCGTATCGCAAGAAACGCCATCAATGAAGCCCGCAAGCAGGGCATCAAGGTTGGTATGATCCGTCCCATCACTCTGTGGCCGTTCCCCAAGGCTCCCCTTGCTGCAGCTGCAGATAAGGTAAAGCACTTTGTTTGCGTTGAGCTGAACATGGGCCAGATGAAGGAAGACGTGGAGCTTGCCATCAGCTGCAAGAAGCCCGTTGATCTCTGCTACCGCGTTGGCGGCATGATTCCTTCCCCCACCGAAGTTCTTGAAGCAATCAAGAAGGCAATGTAATTAAGGAGGCTGACAGAAATGGCTGTTGTATTTGAAAAACCCCATGCACTCACAGATGCAGTTCTGCATTACTGCCCCGGCTGCCCCCACGGTATCGTGCATCGTCTGGTAGCTGAAGCAATCGACGAACTGGGCATTGAAGGCAAGACCATCGGTATTGCTCCTGTCGGATGCTCCGTTATGGCATATGACTATTTCCGCTGCGACATGGTAGAGGCTGCTCACGGCCGCGCCCCCGCAGTTGCCACCGGTATCAAGCGCTGCATGCCCGATAACGTGGTATTCACCTACCAGGGCGATGGCGACCTTGCTTCCATCGGTCTGTGCGAAACTGTTTCCACCGCTTGCCGCGGCGAAAACATCACCATCATCTTCATCAACAATGCAATCTACGGTATGACCGGCGGTCAGATGGCTCCCACCTCTCTGCTGGGCCAGGTCACCCAGACCTCTCCCTACGGCCGTGACCCCAAGACCCAGGGCTACCCCATCAAGATCTGCGAACTTCTGAGCACTCTGGACGCTCCCGCTTACCTGGAGCGCGTTACCGTTACTGACGTTAAGAACGTGAAGAACGCAAAGCGTGCCATCAAGAAGGCATTCCAGAACCAGATCGAAGGCAAGGGCTTCAGCCTGGTTGAAGTTCTTTCCGCCTGCCCCACCAACTGGGGTATGACTCCCACCGACGCACTCCAGTGGGTCACCGACAAGATGGTGCCCGTGTACCCTCTGGGCTGCTTCCGCGACAAGGAATAAGGAGGAAACTGCAATGGCAAATCATGAAATCGTAATCGCCGGCTTCGGCGGTCAGGGTCTTCTTTTCTCCGGCAAGGTGCTTGCATACGCAGGCCTGCTGGAAGGCCGCGAGCTCAGCTGGCTGCCCTCCTACGGCCCCGAAATGCGCGGCGGTACCGCAAACTGCAACGTTATCCTCAGCGACACCCCCATCGGCTCCCCCATCGTGGAAAAGCCCGATGTGCTGATGGTCATGAACACCCCGTCCCTTGACAAGTTCGAGGACACCGTGGTTCCCGGCGGCAAGATCTTTATCGACTCCACCATGATCACCCGCAAGGTCAACCGCACCGATGTTGAAGTCTATTATGTTCCCGCAACCGCAATGGCTCTGGAAAAGGGTCTGACCGGTCTGGCCAACATGATCCTCACCGGCGCTCTGCTGGAAAAGACCCACTGCATCAAGGACGAGAGCCTGGATGCTGCTCTGCACAAAGTGGTTCCCGCAAAGAAGCCCGAGCTGTTCGACACCAACATGAACGCTGTAGTTCTTGGCAGAGAGTACGTAAAGTAATTCCATTAGCTGCACAAAAAGCCATGGTTCAATTGAGCTATGGCTTTTTTCAATGATTCAGTTGACGCGCGGCGTAACAGGAGTTTAAAATGTGGCTGAACACAAAGGAACGAGGTAAGAGCGATGTTTAAAAAAGTTACTGAACACGTTTATATTAAAGATTTTGACCCTTCCACCGACAAGCCGAATATTGGCTACATCAAAGGTGAGAAATACAGCCTGCTGTTTGAAGCCGGCAATTCCCCTGCCCACGCAGACGAGATCCGCCGCGAACTTGCCCAGGCCGGGCTGAAAGAGCCGGATCTGCTGGCCGTTTCCCACTGGCACTGGGACCACACCTTTGCCATGTGCGCCTGGCAGGTGCCTGTGATCGCAGGCAGAGCCACAAATGAGGAACTCATCAAGCAAATGAACATGGAGTGGACCGACGAAGCCCTTGCCCGCCGCGTAGAAGACGGAACGGAGATCCTGTTCTGCGCAGCCATGCTGAAAAAGGAATACGGCGACCTGGGGCGCGTGCAGGTGGTGCCGGCAGACATTGTTTTTGACGACGCGCTGCGCGTTGATCTGGGCGGGGTAAGCTGCTGTTTCCACACCATCGTCAATCCGCATTCCGCCGACTCGGTGGTCTGCTATGTGCCGGAAGACCGCTTCCTCTTCCTTGGCGACAGCGACAGCAAGGACCTTTACGGCAAGCCCTGGACCTATGACCCGGAGCACCCGGAGTGCCTGGTGCCGGCCATGGATACCATTCCGTTTGACGAGGACAAACTCAGCGCCTACATCAGCGCTGTGAAAGCTTATGATTTTGACCTGTGCATTGACGGGCATATTCCGCTGATGACCCGCAGCGTGCTGCTGAACAGCCTGCAGTAAGAGCAACAATAAAAAAAGACTGTCTCGTGTGAGACAGTCCTTTTTTATTCTGTGCTGCTGAATTACTTCTTCATCAGGAACTTGTCGCCAACGTAGAAGATCACGCAGGCAGAGATGATGGAGTTCAGAGAGGAGATGCCGGGTGCATACAGACCGATGGCAGCGCCGACGAACACGGCAACCACTGCTACCCAGTTCACGGTCTTCAGGCCGGACTCGTCCTTATCGAAGTATCTGCTCTTGTGCATGAAGTAGTCGATGATGGCAACGCCGCCAACAGGGGGAATTGCAGAACCAAGGAAGGTGAGCCAGGAGCAGAAGTTGTAGTACAGCCATACGGAAGCAACGGTGCCGATGAGACCGGAAACCAGAACCATGGGCTGCTTCTTGAAGCCGGTGATGTTGCTAAGACCAAGGCCGCAGGAATAAAGGCCGTTGTCTGCAGTGGTCCAGATGTTCAGACCAAGAATGATGATGGCGGGAATGGCAAGGCCCTGGGCGATCATGATATAGAAGATATCTGCCTGGCCGGTGACTGCGCCGCCGACTGCACCGAAGATGAACATGAGGGAGTTGCCGATGAAGAATGCGATCACGGTGGAGATCACAGCGATCTTGTTGGTCTTGGAGAAGCGGGTGTAGTTAGGAGTGGTGGTACCGCCGGAAACGAAGGAACCAACAACCAGAGTAAGAGCAGTGGCAAAGGTAAGGGGCTCTGCGGGATTCTGTGCAAATACGCCGCCGATGCCGCCTGCAGTGCCAACACCCAGGCCAACGGAAACGCAGCCGAGAACTGCGATCAGGGGAACTGCGATCAGACTTACGATCTCAAGGGACTTGATGCCGAAGTAAGCGGAGCTGGTCATAAGAACACCAGCCAGAATGATCAGGACCCATACGGGAAGACCGGTGAGCTCTGCAACAGGAATGGAGAACATTGCCAGGCCAACACCAAACCAGCCCATCTGAGTGAAGGAGATGAGGAAGGAGGGAAGCCAGGAGCCCTTGATGCCGAAGGAACGTCTTGCCATAAGGTCAAGGGTAAGACCAGTGTGGCAGCCGATATAAGCCAGGAAGCCGGTATAAGCGCCCAGGATGGCGTTACCGAGGATCATGGCCCAAACGAAACCGGAAAGGTTCATGCCTACACCCAGCTGTCCGCCAACGCTCATGCTGGCAGAGAAGAAGGTGAAGCCCATCATGATCACGAACATGGAAAGGAAGCTCTTGCGGCTCTCCTTGGGTACTGCGGTCAACTCGTAGTCGACGCTGGTAGTCTGCGGTTCTTTACTCATTGTATCCTCCTGTATTAATAAAAATTTGAAAAAGATTATGCTGAACGCAGAGGGGATCTTGCTCCGTTCCTCTGCGCTTTCGCCGGGTGATTTTTTCTCACCCGGCGAATTGTACCACATGTATTGGGCAAGGAATACCCTTTATTGAGCGTTTTGCAATTTTTGGCAAGTCGCTCAAGGGCAAAGAATTCCAAGCCGCTGTTTTTAAATAAATCTACCAAAGCCCGGATACGCTTTTTTTCCGAAATTCCGCGGAAAACCCCCATTATCCTGTTTTTCACCCGGGCAGGCGAAATAGAGATTCAGCGGAAGAGCCGCTGGCCGGTAAAGCCCGCTGTGTTCCTGTCCGCCGACTTGCCCGCTCATAGCCTGTAAACGCAAAAAAAGGAACACAGAAATTCTGCGTTCCTTCTTTCTATTTATCTCTGATGAGCAGTATTCTATTTTCCCGATCAGTCAGCCTGCTCCGGAGCAGCGCCGATCTCAAATACTTCTCTCTGGTATACATCATACCAGTAATCGTTCAGCTCGCCATAGATGTGGATCTTTTTGGGGGTACCTTCGACCCATTCAAACTTCAGTCCGGGGAAACGGCCGCAAAGCCCGCGGGCAGTGGCCTCCATGTGCCAGTCGAAAAGAACAGAGCCGACCAGGGATACCCAGAGTTCTACTTTATGCATAATGCACAACCTCCTTTACTTGTCATTATAACTTTGTTCCGTGCAGAATTTCGGTTTAAATCCTATGTTCTGCAGGTTTTTCGCAGGAACCGGTGCATACTCGCCGTCCCTGTTGTGAGCATAATAGCGTATGTTTTAGTAAATGTCAACAATTAAATTGTGAACAATTTATCAACTTGAATAAAAGAAAAAAAGAAAGGTCCTTTCCGCATCCTGCGCTGCGGCTCTGGGCCTTTCCTCTTCTATTTTTATTCTATTTCTCCGCACCATTCAGTTTTGCAATCTCGGCAGCAATCTCTTCAACGGGCACTGTCTGCTGGTCCACACCGGGGTCATAAAACATGCTAACTAAAGAAGGATATTCGAGCCATTCGCCGTTCCGGTTAAGCAAATAGAACGCGTCAGTATCGGCAAGCCTTTTAACAAACAAATTTCCCATCAAAAGATAATATTCCGTATTCTCTTCCATAAGTCCTCCAGCGTTATCTTTTTGGTGAGCATGCTTCCCTATCCGGACACGAACCGGAACTATTAGCGCTGCTCCAGGCATTATTAGAGTTTTTTGGGATCAAATTCAATAAACACAGAATTGCTGTTATCCAGTTTTTCCCTGATAAGGCCGGCATAAAACGTGATTCGTTCTTCGTTGCCAAAGCCTAAAAAGCTCAAGATCGGCAGCGCTACATTGTATGGAATCTTTGCCATCCAGTCCTTCACTTTTGCTGCCTCTACGAGCATATCATATCTTTCTCTGTCTTCCTCGCTTACCGTTTTTCCTTTTTCTTCGATCAA
>JAKSSN010000040.1 GCA_024403095.1 Oscillospiraceae bacterium | reverse complement strand
GCCATCTCTTGTCCTTGGACAGGGGGCGGGTCTCCATCACGCGAACGATATCGCCTTCACGGCATTCATTGTTTTCATCATGAGCCTTCAGACGGTAGGTTCTACCGATAATCTTCTTATAAGTCTTGTGAGCAACACGGTCTTCAACAGTGACAACAACAGTCTTGTCCATCTTGTCGGAAACGACCTTGCCTACACGAGTCTTACGGGAAGTGGTTCTTTCTTCATTCATTTTACACTACCTCCTCAGTTCTGCTTCTCGCGCAGTACGGTCTTGACACGTGCAATGTCACGGCGCACAGCTGAGATCTTGGTGGGGTTATCAAGATGATTGGTGGCGTGCTGCATACGAAGCATGAACAGATCCTTCTTCAGGTCTGCGAGCTTGCTCTGAAGCTCTTCAGCGGACATGTTACGAATTTCGTTTGCTTTCATCTTATTCACCACCGTTCTCGGATTCAGTGCCCTTCATGACGATCTTGGTCTTGATGGGCAGCTTGTGGCTTGCGAGACGAAGAGCTTCGCGTGCGATTTCTTCGGAAACGCCAGCGATCTCAAACATCACTCTGCCGGGCTTAACAACTGCAACCCAGTACTCGGGAGAACCTTTACCGGAACCCATACGGGTTTCAGCAGGCTTTGCAGTAACAGGCTTGTCGGGGAAGATCTTGATCCAGACCTGGCCACCACGCTTGGTGTAACGGGTCATTGCGATACGAGCTGCTTCGATCTGGTTGGAGGTGATCCAGCCGGGCTCTACAGCCTGCAGACCGAACTCACCGTAGGAGATCACGTTGCCGCGGGTTGCTTTACCCTTCATACGGCCGCGCTGTACTCTGCGGTATTTAACTCTCTTAGGCATTAACATTAGTCGTTGCCTCCTTCCTTAGCGGGAGCTGCGGGACGGCGATTGAAGCCCTGTCCTGCAGGTCTGTTGCCGTAAGGACGGCGCTCGCCACCCTGACGGTTGTCGCGGTTGTAACCACCCTGACGGCGTTCACCGTTCTGGCGGTTGTCTCTGCGCTGACGGCGCTCGCCCTGGGGCTTGTTCAGGTCCATGGTGCGAGGAGTGCTGCGCAGGGTCTGGGAAAGGACTTCGCCTTTGTAGATCCAAACCTTAACACCGATACGGCCATAAGTGGTGTTTGCCTCAGCAAAACCGTAGTCGATATCAGCGCGGATGGTCTGAAGAGGAATGGTGCCTTCGTGGTAGCACTCGGATCTTGCGATCTCAGCGCCGCCCAGACGGCCGCCGCACTTGACCTTGATGCCGCGTGCGCCCATTCTCATGGCACGACCCATAGCGTTCTTCATTGCGCGGCGGAAGCTGATGCGCTTCTCGAGCTGCTGTGCAATGTTTTCTGCAACCAGCTGTGCGCAGGTGTCGGGAGTCTTAACTTCAACGATGGAGAGAGCAACGGGCTTGCCGATGAGCTTCTCAACTTCAACGCGGAGCTTCTCGATCTCTGCGCCGCCCTTACCGATGACAACACCGGGTCTGGAGCAGTGGATGTAGATGCGGACCTTTGCAGAATCACGCTCTATCTCGATGGTGGGGACACCGGCGGAATAGAGGGTCTTCTTGAGGAATTTGCGGATGTTGTAGTCTTCAACGATCAGATCGCCGACCTTTTCTTCTCTGGCGTACCATCTGGAATCCCAGTCTTTGATAACACCGACACGCAGGCCGTGAGGATTAACTTTCTGTCCCATAATTCTGCCTCCTTCCCTTACTCTTTCTCAGCCACAGCGATCATGATGTGGCTTGTACGCTTGTTGATGCGGTACATACGGCCCTGAGCTCTGGGCATACCGCGCTTGAGGATGGGGCCTGCGCCTGCGAAAGTCTCGCAGACATAGAGCTTTTCAGGATCCATCTCGAAGTTGTTCTCTGCGTTTGCCATAGCAGACTTGAGAACCTTGATCATCAGCTCGCAGCCGGCCTTGGGAGTGTTCTCCATGAGTGCCAGAGCGACGTCGGCCTTCTTGCCGCGAATCATGTTGCAGATGATTTCAACCTTGCGGGGAGAAATACGGGCGTATTTGTGCTCCGCACGGGCAATTTTCTTTTCGTCCATTTTTTCTCCTCCTTACTTGCCGGTCTTGCTGCCAGCGTGGCCGCGGAAGGTACGGGTGGGAGCAAACTCGCCGAGCTTGTGTCCGACCATATCTTCGGTAACATACACGGGAACGTGACGGCGACCGTCATGAACAGCGATGGTGTGTCCGACGAAGGACGGGAAAATAGTGGAGGAACGGCTCCAGGTCTTAACAACCTGCTTAACGCCGGCCTTGTTCATTTCATCGACTCTCTTCAGCAGTTCAGGTGCTGCGAAGGGGCCCTTTTTAATGCTTCTGCTCATTCAGTTTCCCTCCTTCTTACTTTGCGTTGCGGCGCTTGACGATGTACTTGTCAGTACGATTCTTCGTCTTGCGGGTCTTGTAACCAAGTGCGGGCTTACCCCAAGGAGTTACAGGGCCAGGACGGCCAACCGGGGACTTGCCTTCACCACCGCCGTGGGGGTGATCATTGGGGTTCATGACAGAACCGCGAACAGTAGGACGGATGCCCATGTGACGTTTGCGGCCAGCCTTACCAATGTGGATGTTTGCATGGTCGATGTTGCCGACCTGACCGATGGTTGCGAGGCAGTCAAGGCGAACCTTGCGCATCTCACCGCTCGGGAGGCGGATGGTTGCCATACCGTTTTCCTTAGCCATCAGCTGAGCTGCAACACCAGCGGAACGAACCAGCTGTGCGCCCTTGCCGGGATAGAGCTCTACGTTGTGGATAACGGTACCAACAGGAATGTTGGCGAGGGGCAGTGCATTACCGGGCTTGATATCAGCGTTGGCGGAGGAGACGATCACGTCGCCGGCTGCCAGGCCAACAGGAGCCAGGATGTAGCAGCGTTCGCCGTCTGCGTACTCGCAGAGAGCGATGAATGCGCTGCGGTTAGGATCGTACTCAAGGCGGAGGACCTTTGCTTCTGCATCAGTCTTGCTGCGCTTGAAGTCGATTACACGGTACTTCTGACGGTTGCCGCCGCCCTGGTGGCGAACGGTGATGTGGCCGTAGCTGTTGCGGCCAGCGTGCTTTTTGCGAACCTCGACGAGGGACTTCTCGGGCTTAACGTGCTTTTCAACACCGTCAAAGCCGGAGACGGTCATCTGACGTCTGGCAGGAGTAGTAGGTCTGTAAGTTTTAATAGACATTCTTTATTCCTCCTTAAACCATGCCTTCGAAGAGTTCGATGTCCTTGGAGTCTGCGCTCAGCTTAACAACAGCCTTTTTGTATGCTGCGGTCTTGCCCATGGGGTAGGCTCCGGTGCGCTTTGCCTTACCGGCATAATTTACAGTGGTGACCTTGATCACGGTGACACCGAAGATCTCTTCGATTGCCTTCTTGATCTCGATCTTGTTGGCTTTCTTGTCAACCATGAAAGCGTACTTCTTAATGTCAAGATCTTCCATGGACTGCTCGGTGGTAATCGGGCGGATTACGATATCGTATGCGGTCTTCATTTGCTGTATACCTCCTCGATCTTGGTGAGGGCAGCCTTGTCAACTACCATCTTGCCGCTGGTCAGGAGCATGTAGGTGCTGAGGATCGTTGCGATGGTGGTTGCAACACCGGGGATGTTGCGAGCGGACTTGACGATCATTTCGTCAACTGCTTCGGTAACAACCAGTGCCTTGCCTTCTGCGCCGATCTTGTTGAGGAAGCCCTTGAATGCCTTGGTCTTGATCTCTTCGACCTTGAGGCCGTCGATAACAACGATCTCGTCTGCTGCAGCCTTTGCGCTGAGAGCGGACTTCATTGCAAGACGCTTGACCTTCTTGTTGAGGGTGTAGCCATAATCACGGGGTTTGGGAGCAAATGCTACGCCGCCGTGGTACCACTCAGGTGCGCCTGCATAACCTGCACGAGCGCGGCCGGTGCCTTTCTGGCGCCAGGGCTTCTTGGTGGTGTAGGAAACTTCACCCTTGGTGAGTGCGCTCTGGGTACCCTGACGGCAGTTTGCCAGGTGATTCTTAACGGAATCATGCAGAACGCTCTTGTTGGGCTCGATGCCGAAAATGGCCTCGGAGAGCTCGATCTCACCGATCTTCTCGCCTGCCATATTAAAAACTTTTGCTGTAGGCATTTATGCTGCTCTCCTTTCTTTACTTGGTACGTGCGGAAGCCTTCTGCGGGTTGACACGAGCAGATGCTTTCTGCGGGTTGAGGCTGATACCAGCGCCTTCGCCCTTCTTGACGGGCTGAGTCTTTGCGGTGCTCTTGATGTAAACGATGCTGCCCTTGGGGCCGGGAACGGCGCCGCGGATTGCGATCATGTTGAGCTCTGCATCAACCTTAACGATGTCCAGGTTCTGAACAGTGACCTGGTCAACACCCATGTGGCCTGCCTGATGCTTGCCCGGCATAATGCGGGAAGGATCGGTGCTGGAGCCCATGGAACCGGCGTGACGATGAACAGGGCCGCCGCCGTGGGTCATAGGAGTGCGTCCCTGACCGTAACGCTTAACGGTACCTGCGTAACCTTTACCTTTGCTGATGCCGGTTACGTCGACTTTTTCGCCAGCTGCAAACATGTCAGCCTTGATGGTGTCGCCGACTTCCATCTTGGAAGTGTCTTCCAGGCGGAATTCCTTGAGGTGCTTGACAGGTGCAACGCCTGCCTTGTTCACGTGGCCCAGTTCGGGCTTGGTGAGCTTCTTCTCGGATACTTCTTCGTATCCGAACTGGACTGCTTCGTATCCTTCCTTTTCCTTGGTCATCTTCTGCACGACCACGCAGGGGCCTGCTTCGATAACGGTTACAGGAATGACCTTACCAGTCTCGTCGAAGATCTGCGTCATGCCGACCTTCTTGCCGATGATGGCTTTCTTCATTATATTTCCTCCTTCGGTTATTGGTTGTCTCGCATGGCTCGGCGTTGGGGGCCGGTCGGAGGCTGACAACTTGACCCGTCCGCATCAGTTCTTCTTACGAAGGCCTGCGCAAGCTGCGGACTGCGGGTTTTGACTGTTTTAAATAATTTCTTGCGACTTTTGCCGGGGTTATGCTGTGGATCAGAGCTTGATCTCGATCTCGACGCCTGCGGGAACTTCCAGGTTCATCAGAGCTTCAACGGTCTTCTGGTTGGGAGTCATGATGTCGATGAGGCGCTTGTGAGTGCGGCGCTCGAACTGCTCGCGGCTGTCTTTGTACTTGTGTACTGCGCGAAGGATGGTGACGATCTCGGTCTTGGTGGGGAGGGGGATCGGACCGGAAACCTTTGCGTCGGTGCGCTTTGCAGCTTCAACGATGGTCTCTGCAGCCTTGTCGATGAGCTGGTGATCGTAAGCCTTCAGACGGATACGGATCATGTTTTTGCTGGTGTTTGCCATTTTTGTTTCTCCTTTTTGTTTTCGTACGTTTCGGCGGCATTGGGACCGCCCTTCTTATGCGTACGGATGGAACCTTTTTCCTGTACACGCAACCGTGCGTATCAGGCCAATCTCAAAAAATCAACCGGCTTTCGCCGGTTTCTCTTCCAAACTGCGATATACGCTTCATACGGAAAAGTTCCAGCCGCCCGATTACAAGCCGTTTCCGGCTCCGGACATACTCCACGAAAGTTACCTCACACGGTTGGTGAGCAATCTCCCGCTTCATCGCATAGCACGAGTGTGCCCAGCACACGCGCGCTCATATAATATACCAGTTACAACGCAAGAAGTCAAGGAAAAAAATCATCGTTTTTTATGATTTTTCTCCCTGACTTTTGTTCATTCTGTCAGTAATAAAATTGTATCGGTTTCGGTTCCGCCTGGCCGCTTCCGGCTCAAAATTCAAAGCGATTCGGCATCAGATCACTCAGGCGGTAGCTGACGTAGCGGTCCCCCGCCCGGGCGCACAGCACCTCAAGCTCCGGGTTGAACTCCGCCAGAAACTGCCGGCAGGCACCGCATGGAGTGCACCAGTTCTGGCTGTCGGCATAGATGGCAAGCCTGGTAAACTGCTGGTGTCCCTCACTTACGGCTTTTGCGCAGGCAATGCGTTCCGCGCACAGGGTGCTGCCCAGTGCCGCGTTCTCTACATTGCAGCCGGTATATACGGTTCCATCGGTGCATTCAATGGCCGCGCCAACCGGAAAATGGGAATAGGGCGAATAGGAATTCATTGCGGCGCGTTTCGCAATCGTCATCAGTTCTCTGTCTGTCATGTTCTCTTTCTCCCATTATGTTCTTCAGCCCAGGTCAACGACCCAGTTATTGATTCCATAAAACAGATTGCCAAGATTAGGGTTCAGACCCTTGATCACGCCGCGGTGGGTGATCAGCTCCTGCTGCTCAAAGCCCAGCGTAATGATCGTTGCATTTTCCGAAAGGTATTTGCAGAACGCTTCATACTGGCGGGCTCGGTCGCCATCAGAAGCTGCAAGATACTGATTAATATAATATAAGTAGGAAGTATCCTTATTTCCGGTGAAGTTGATGCTCTTTTCCGCATTGTCTTTGGTCTGAACTTCCAGAAGCTCGGATATATCAAAGTTGTTCCTGACCTTCACTTCGGCATAATACATGTCGAACTCCCCTTCCTGCAGGGCAGTCATGAAGTCTTCCCAGGTGAGTGTGGTCACATTCACCTTCAGCCCAATGGAAGCCATATCCGCAGCAAATTTGTTTGCCATTCCAGTCTTTGCGCTGCTGTCGCTGCAAAGGACAAAGTTCAGCTCGATCTTCTGCGGTGAGCCGTTCATAAACTCCAGTTTCCCATCGTCGTCGTAGTCGCGAATGCCAAAGTTATCCAGGATCTGTACCACCATGTCCAGATTATAATGATAAGTTTCTGCTAAAGTATCCGGGTAGTACTCGCAGGTGGGATACATGGGAAACGCTGCTTCCACGCCATAGCCGTGCATCAGGTCTCGGGCAAGATACGCGCGGTCAAAGGCGAATTCCATGGCAATGCGGAAGTTTGCGTATTTGCCCAGCATACTCTCTTCATTAAATGCCACATAATGCATGTTGGTGGTGGCAAAGGGGCGGAATTCATTGCTGCTGGCATAACCGGGGTTGGAATAGCTGGAAGGATCATTAAAGATTGCATCGATGTAGGAATCTTCAAACGCCGTTATAATCTCTGTCTGATCCTTGTATTCCTTAATATACACCGTATCGATCGGTGCCTTGTAACCGTTTCCATCCCAGGCGTGCAGTTCAGTTCCATCCTCGCTGAAGGAATAAGGTCCGCTGCCCATGGGAAAGTCGTCGCCGCCGGTTCCTGCTTTGATCACGGGAACATTCAGCAGCTTGATAAACTGCGTATCTGCTTTGCCCAGGGTAACATATACTGCTTCCTGAGAATAGGAAACACCCAGCACATTCGTGAAACGGCCGGAATACCGGTCGGAGCTGATGCAGCGCTCCAGGGAATAGCGCACATCCTTGCCAGCCATGGGAGTTCCATCGTGGAAGGTTCGCTCGTTATCCACATTTAAGGTCCAGGTCCTGCCGCCTTCGGCATAAGACCAGGAGGTGATGATTTGGGGGATCACATTGAAATTGTTATCCAGCTCCACCATATTCTCATACACAAGATTGCAGATCAGCTGGTTGGCATGGTTGGTGGCAATCAGGGGATTTAAACTGTATTTGCTGTTGTAGTTCAGCGAGAATACATTGTCCGCGCCGCTGATTCGCTCCACATCATGGCCGCCGGTAGACTCGGGAATTTCGTCTGCCGCGTTTTTCTTTGAACTGCCGCAGCCTGTGCAGCTCAGCAGCATAGCTGCCGCCAGAATCAGCGCTGCCGTTTGTTTCAATGTTTTCAAAGGTTCTTTCTCCTTGTCTGGCTCATTATTCAATCACGATCGCAGAAGCCTGTGTGCCGCGAACTCCCTTGGTATAGCGATGGGACCAGTATTTATCGTGGCAGCAGAAGGTGCATTCCGGCGAGATATCAATATGCTCCTCTTTCAGGCCAAGCTGCAGCAGCCGCACCCGGTTTGCCCCGCGCAGGTCCACCATGGTCTTGCCATCGCTGCGGCGCACAAAAAGGCCTTCCGTTTCGCCATTCAGATAGGCCGTGACCGCATCGGGCACATCATCATCGGTTTCAAAGCAGCAGCTGCCGATTGCCGGCCCCAAGGCCGCACAGATATGGGCTTCCTCAGCGCCAAGTTTCTTCATTTGGGCAATTGCATTACCCAGAATATCGCTTACACTGCTGCGCCAGCCGCAATGGATCGCACCCGCAACACGGTTCACTTCATCGTACAGCAGCACGGGAACGCAGTCTGCCGTAAAGCAGATGATGGGCAGACCCGGCCGATTTGTAACGATGCCGTCGGCATCATAGGGAACGCGGGTCAGCACCTGGTGCTTGTCCGCTTCCGTAACGATACGCACCTCATTGCCGTGCACCTGGCGTGTAACCACGCAGTCGTCGATTTCAGAGCCAAGGAATGCACAGAGGCGGCGGTAATTTTCCCGCACATTCTCCGGTGTGTCGCCGCGATTGGACCCCAGATTCAGGCTTGCAAGCGCGCCGGTACTCACTCCGCCGTGCCGGGTAGTGAAGATATGGCGGGCGGAGATGATATTCGAATTCATATAAAGCAGTTCACCGGATCGTTTTTCAATAAAAGCCATTATTTCTCATTTCTGCCGCAGCATTCTTTATATTTCAGCCGGCGGCTTCCATCTTCCTTCATTTTTCCGCAGGGGCAGGGATCATTTCTGCCCGGACGGGCAATCTTGCGGGCAGGCTGTTTTTTCTCTGCCTCGCCGCCAACATTCGCGGCAGCATTTTTGGCAACCGACTTGCGCTCGATGGCCTGTTCCTTGCGCACGCGCACGGTATACAGACGGCGGACCGTCTCCTCGCGAATGCCATGGATCATAGCTTCAAACATTTCAAAGCCTTCCTGCTTATAGGCATCGATGGGCTTTACAGAGCCATAGCCGCGCAGGCCGATGCCTCGCTTCAGGTCGTCCATTGCGTCGATATGGTCCATCCAGTATTCGTCCACCACGCGCAGCATGACAACGCGCTCCAGTTCGCGCATCAGCGGGCTTCCATTAGGGCCGGCGCCAAAGGCTTCTTCTCTGGCAGCATAAATACGCTCGGCGATTTCCGTTACATCTCTGGTCACATCCGCACAATGCGCTGCACCGTTGTAACGGCTGATATTCAATGCGCCGCGGCGCATAAACAGCTTTTCAAAGGGGGCCAGAGCTTCATCCAGCATCTCCTGGTTTTCTGCCACTCCGCCGCCCATACCATCGCTGACGGTCGTGGAGATAAACTCCTGTACCATGCTCATGATCTGGCTGTGGATATCGATTCCGTCCAGAACCTTACGGCGCTCGCCATAGATGATCTCGCGCTGCTTGTTCATTACATCGTCATACTCCAGCACGCTCTTACGGGTTTGGAAGTTGCGGCTTTCCACCGTCTTCTGTGCCTGCTCAATGGCATTGGAGAGGATCCGGTTATCCAGCGGTGTATCTTCTTCCAGAGAATTCATAATGCCGCTGTTCATCAGGCGCTCGCTGCCGAACAGACGCATAATATCATCGGTAAGGGCAAGGTAAAAACGGCTTTCGCCGGGGTCGCCCTGACGGCCGGCACGGCCGCGCAGCTGATTATCGATACGGCGGGATTCGTGGCGCTCCGTGCCCAGAATAAACAGGCCGCCTGCCTCGCGCACCTTTTCAGCCTCAGCATCCGTTACCTGCTTGTGCTCGCGCAGTTTTTCTGCAAACATGGCACGTGCTGCCAGAATGGTCTCGTCAGTCGTTTCGGCGTAGCCGGTTGCCTCCGCAATTGCCGCTTCATCAAAGCCTGCCTTGCCCAGGTCTTTCTTTGCCAGGTATTCCGGGTTGCCACCCAGCATAATATCGGTTCCACGGCCGGCCATGTTGGTAGCGATGGTAACTGCGCCCAGTTTGCCTGCCTGTGCAACGATCTCGGCTTCCTTCTCGTGGAACTTGGCGTTCAGCACGGTATGAGGGATTCCTTTTCGTTTCAGCAGCGACGAAATATATTCACTCTTTTCTACCGAAACCGTACCTACCAGCACAGGCTGGCCCTTTGCATGGCAGTCGATGATCTGCTGGATAATTGCAGCGTTCTTTCCGGCATCGTTGCGGTATACCACATCCGGGTGATCCACACGCACCACCGGTTTGTTGGTTGGGATCTCGATGATATCCAGCTGATAGATAGCAGCAAATTCTTCGCTCTCGGTAGCGGCGGTACCCGTCATACCGGAAAGCTTGCTGTACAGGCGGAAGTAGTTCTGGAAGGTAATGGTTGCCAGCGTTTTGTTTTCTTCCTGTACGTCCACATGTTCCTTTGCCTCAATAGCCTGGTGAAGGCCTTCGGAATAGCGGCGGCCGATCATCAGGCGGCCGGTGAACTCATCAACAATAATGATCTCGCCGTCTTTAATGATGTAATCGGTGTCCCGTTTCATAATGCCGTGTGCCTTCAGCGCCTGATTGATGTGGTGGCTGAGGGTGGCATTTTCGATATCTGCCAGGTTTTCCAGGCCAAATGCGCGCTCTGCCTTGGCAATGCCGCGGGCAGTCAGCGTGGCGGTGCGGGCCTTTTCATCCACGATATAGTCTGCGTCCAGCTCGTCGCTTTCCTCTTCCTTATCGTCAACGGTGGCAAACACCTGCTTTTTCAGGCGGGAGACAAAATCATCTGCCTGGCGGTACAGGTCGGTGCTCTCGTCGCCCTTGCCGCTGATGATCAAAGGTGTGCGGGCTTCGTCGATCAGGATCGAGTCCACCTCGTCCACCACAGCAAAGGGATGGCCGCGCTGAACCATGTTCTCTTTATAGATGGCCATATTATCACGCAGATAGTCAAAGCCCATCTCGTTATTGGTGCCGTAGGTAATATCGCAGTTATAGGCATCGCGGCGCTGGTTGTTATCCAGACCATGAACGATCAGACCAACGCTCAGACCCATGAAACGGTGAACCTTGCCCATCCATTCGCTGTCGCGGCGGGCCAGGTAATCGTTTACTGTAACAATATGAACCCCGTCTCCGGTGAGGGCATTCAGATAAGCAGGCAGAACAGCCACCAGGGTTTTTCCTTCACCGGTGCGCATTTCTGCGATTCTGCCCTGATGCAGCACAATACCGCCGATCAGCTGAACCCGAAACGGTTTCATCCCCAGCACACGCCAGGCTGCTTCCCTCACGGCAGCAAATGCTTCCGGCAACAGGTCGTCCAGCGATTCGCCATTGTCGTAACGGGCTTTAAATTCTTCGGTTTTTTCGCGCAGCTCAACATCGCTCAGCTTCTGGAACTGCGGTTCCAGTGCCTCGATCCGATCAACGATCGGGTATATTTTTTTCAGTTCCCGCTCGGAATAGCTGCCAAAAATCTTGCTGAAAATTCCCATGGGTATTTGTCGCCTTTCAATTATTATCATAAAAGCATAGCTAGCTTATTATATCGTATTCAAACAAGGAGTATATCACATAATTATGAATAAAAAAAGGTTTTCACTTGTTAATTTGCGGTATTTCTCTGCCTAAACCATGAGCAGTAAGCTCCGCGGTTCTTTGCCTGTTCAGGAATCCCTTTGCTTTGGCAGCGGCGCCGCTCTTGTTCTTTTTTGTTTGCCATGATATAATAAAGTATTAAATTATTGCCTTTATTCTTTTGGAACAGAAAGGAGCCGGCAGCATGGAACATCAGAAACGTCTTTCCATCATCTGGCGGATCCTGCGCCCGATCGTCGCGCTGGTCCTCCGCATCCGTTTTCACTATTCCGCACCGCTTTATCAGCCCCCAGGTCCGTATATTGTGGTTTCCAACCATGTAACCGACTGGGATCCGCTGCTCGTTGGCGCTGCCTTCCGCAATCAGATGTATTTTGTTGCCAGTGAGCACATTCTGCGGCTTGGCTTTGTATCGCGCCTTCTCAACTGGCTGATGGCACCGATTGCCCGGCAGAAAGGCGGCAGTGCAGCCGGAGCAGTCAAAAACATTCTGCGCACCATAAAGCTGGGCGGCAACGTTGCCTTCTTCCCCGAGGGAAACCGCACCTGGGACGGAGTCACGGCATCGTTCCCCGCTTCCACCGGCAAGTTGATCCGCACTTCCGGTGCCACACTTATCACCTTCCGTATTTCCGGCGGCTACTTTGCAAGTCCCCGCTGGTCCGGAAATTCCTGCCGCAAGGGAAAAATGAGCGGACGCATCGTAAACACCTATACAGCCGATGTGCTGAAGGGTATGACTCCGGACGAGATCAACGACCTGATTGCCCGCGACATCCACGAGGATGCTTATGCGCAGCAGGAAAAGGGCAGTATTCCTTTCCACGGCAAGCGCCTGGCAGAAAATATGGAGACCTACCTTTTCATCTGTCCTGCATGCGGCACCATGCACAAGTTGCTAAGCACTGACGACCGCTTCAGCTGCCGCGCCTGCGGAGCCGAGGCTCGCTATTCCCCCACCGGCCGCCTGCTGGGCGGACAGTTCCGTTTTGATAATATTCGCGACTGGGGCCGCTGGCAGTCAAAGAAGCTGCAGAGCATGCTGGCATCCGTCCCCACCGACGCCCTGATCTTTTCCGACAGCGGATTTGATCTTTATCGCGTGCACTCCTCAAAAGGCGCCGAACTTATCGCCCAGGGTGAAGTTCACCTCTACCATGATGTTCTGGAGCTTCCGGGCGGAATCACACTTCCCATCAGCGAGATCGTAGGTATGTCCCTGCG
>JAKSSN010000004.1 GCA_024403095.1 Oscillospiraceae bacterium | reverse complement strand
TTATTGGCTTAATTTTACAATATTTTTATTTAGGAAAATAAGCAGTCGCAATCCAGACCATAATATGTTAGGATGATAAAAATATTTTTTAGCTAATTTAACCTCCAGAAAGGAAAAAGAGATATGGAAAAGATAAAAATGAATACGCCGATCGTTGAAATGGATGGCGATGAAATGGCTCGAATCCTGTGGGAAGAGGTAAAAAAACAGTTAGTTGAACCTTTTGTAGAGCTCAACGAGGAATACTACGATTTAAGTATTCGTTCTCGTGACGAGACGGATGACCAGATCACTATAGATTCTGCTTTGGCAGCGAAAAAGTATGGTGTGGCAGTAAAGTGCGCTACCATTACTGCAAACCTTGAGCGTATGCAGGAGTATAACCTGAAAAAAATGTACAAGAGCCCAAATGCAACGATCCGCAGTATTTTGGACGGCACGGTGTTCCGCAAACCCATTCTGGTGGATGGTGTTGAACCGCTTGTTAAAACATGGAAACAGCCCATCACCCTCGCGCGCCATGCTTATGGCGATGTTTATCGCGCAAGCGAAATGCTTATTGATGAACCGGGCCTGGTTGAGCTTGTTTACACCAAGGCAAACGGGGAAGAGGTACGCCAGGCTGTGCATGAGTTTAAAACTCGCGGAGTTGTTACCGGCCAGCACAATCTGGATAAGTCGATTGAAGGCTTTGCACGTACCTGCATGAACTATGCGCTGTCTGTGAAGCAGAACCTGGTGTTCTCCTCCAAGGATACAATTTCCAAGGTTTATGACAGACGATTCAAAGATATTTTTAAAGAGATCTACCTGGACGAGTACATTGAACAATTCAGTGCAGCAGGAATCAAGTATGAGTATTGCCTGATCGATGATGCGGTATCCCGCGCCATTAAGTCTCCCGGTGGATATGTATGGGCAACCCATAACTATGATGGTGATGTTATGAGCGATATGCTGGCAACGGCATACGGCTCCAACGCCATGATGACTTCGGTGCTTGTATCTCCGGACGGAAAATATGAATTTGAAGCAGCACACGGCACGGTACGCCGCCACTACTACCGTTACCTGCAGGGTGAGATCGTATCCACGAACCCGATGGCTCTGATCTATACCTGGGCAGGCGGTTTGGAAAAGCGCGGTGAGCTGGACGGCAACGAAAAGCTGCAGCGTTTTGGTCAGCTTATTGTAGAAGCAGCAAAGAACGTCATTGAGGTTCGCGGCATTATGACGGCAGACCTGGCAAAGATCACAAGTAAGCACGATCCTCTGGTTGTAACCGGACATCAGTTCATTAACCTGGTTCGCACAAAGCTGGAGCAGCTGTGTGAAGCAGAACTCGCTGAAGCATAAGTAAAACAGCAAATAAAGCAGGAATGGACAGAAGCGGAAAGCCTCTGTCCATTCCTGCTTTTTATAAAAAAGAACGGTCTGCTCTGCAGACCGTTCGAACTATTTGAGCCCCTTTATCTCTTTATTGCTGTTTTCGTATTTCTGAAATAATTTTTGCCATGAGCCCTGTGCGCTGGAAGGGAGTCATTAAATAATATCCGTCAACATACGGCGCAATCTGGCGCGCAATCTCTGCGCTGATGGAAACCGCAAGAGCTTCGCATTCTTCACGGTTTTTTCCCTCGTACATATCAATGAGCTTTGGGTCAACGTTAATGCCGCTGATCTCACTGTCCATAAAGCGGGCGTTCTTTGCGCTAACCACCGGGATGATTCCGCCAAAGATATACCCGGAAAGCTCTGCGCGAGCCAGTTTCAGGTTTTCAAAAGCCTGTTCAGTAAGGATGGGCTGGGTGAAGAATCCAATCATCCCTTTTTCCAGTTTGTCTTTTGCAATATTCAGCTGCACATTAAAGTTGCGTGCGTTCACATTCAGCGCGCCATAGAGATGCATCGGGGTGGGGAAGGTCTGATCGCTGATAGATTTGAGGTAAGCGGCCATCTTACGGCTGTTGAACTGGTATACGCTTTTTACTTCATCACGCTCCGCCGTAGGAATCGGGTCGCCGGTTATGAGCAGCGCGTTATGCACACCTTCCGCGTACAGGCCAAGAACCAGTGCTTTGGTTGCATTGATGTTTCGGTCGCGGCAGGTCATGTGGGGGATGGTGTCGATTCCAAGTTCGCGATGTACTTTGCAGGCAAGCAGGCTGGAATCCATGCGGGCACGTGCAATCGGGCAATCGGCAATTGTGATCAGGTCAGTGCCGCATTCCTTCAGCTCCCAGGCACCTTTCATAAACTTGCTTAGATTTATATCGGCAGGGGGGTCAAGCTCAACCGTGATCACTTTTTTGCCCGAGGTGAGTTTGTTATAAAACAGATTGTCATCCTGCGCCGGAGAGACAGGCGCTGCTTTTTTATAACGAACAACGGGCACAGCGTTTCCCTTGGCAAGCTGCTCCGCGGCCTCTGCGAGGAAAACCGGAGTGGTGCCGCAGCAGCCGCCGAGGATCGAAGCGCCTTCCGCGGCGAGCGATGCCAGCTGAGAGGCAAAATACACAGGGTCGCTTTCGTAATAGGTTCGGCTGTTGATCACAATGGGGTAGCCGGCATTCGGCATAAGCGAAAGCGTTTTCCCGTGATGGTCCAGTGACTGAACCAGTTCCAGCATGTGGCGAACTCCGCATACGCAGTTCAGACCAACGGCATCGATCTCGGCACAGTCATTTGCGGCTGCGATCAGTTCGGAGGCATAGATACCGTCTCTGGAGTAGCCGTCGGGCAAAACAGCAAAGCTGGCAATAATATAGGCATCGGGCTGCCTGGTTTTAATATAACGGGCTGCCTCGGCAAGGCCATCGAAGCAGGGGTTCGTTTCAAACAGAAAATATCTGGCCCCCTGAGCAAGAAACAGATCGGCGATTTTCATGTACTCGTCGGCAGGGGAGATCCGGTCGTTCTGCACAGACACCGGCCCAATGTCTGCAAAGACAAACACGTCTTCCCCCGCAGCTTTGCGGGCAAGGCTCCAACCGGCTTCAATGATCTGCGAAAGCTGTTCGTCGGCATAATTCAAAGAATTGGCAGCAAAGGTGTTGGTTTTGATCGCCCGGCAGCCGGCCTGGATGTATTCTGTGTGGATCTTTGCGATCAGTTCCGGATCGAAAAGGTTTGCCTCTTCGCAGCCGGCACCCGGCATATGGGTAAGGTCCGAGTAGTAGGTACCCATACCGCCATCAAACAGCAGCGTATTATTTTTTAAATATTCCTGAATTGTCATAAGCCAAATACCTCTCTTGCCACTTCAGCAGATTCTTTTGCATCGCGGGTGTAATAGTCGGCTCCAATTTCCATTGCGTATTCATAAGTGAGAACCGCACCGCCGACCATGATCTTGCACTCGTGCCCGCTTTCACGGATCGCCTGAATCGTGCGGCGCATCGAGTCAACTGTGGTGGTCATTAATGCGGAAAGGCCAACCAGTTTGGCATTCTCGCGAATCACTGCCTCCACAACGGTTTTTACAGGCACATCTCTTCCCAGGTCAATAACGGTATAACCGTAGTTTTCCAGCACAACATTCACTATATTTTTCCCAATATCGTGAATATCGCCTTCTACGGTTGCCATGATGATCGTTCCGCGGCTGATGGTTTTTTCGCCGGCAGCAGCGATCTTCTCTTTTACCAGGTCAAACCCGGCACAGGCTGCGTTGGCCGCATTAATAAGCTGTGGAATAAAGATATGATTCTTTTCGTATTCCATGCCAACCTTATCCAGAGCGGGAATCAGGAACCGGTTCACAACATCTAAAGGGCTGAACTGCTGCAGTTTTGCAGCTGTCAGGTCGGCGGTCTCTTTCTTCAGTCCCTTCAGAACGGCGGTCTCGATGCTCATCTCTTTCGGCTGTACAGCGGCAGCGGGAACGCTGCCTTGGGCAAAACGCTCAATATAGGCGGCGCAGTCTCTGTCCTGCCCGTTCAGCACGCGAAAAGCGTAAACAGCATCCATAATTGCTTTCTGGTTCGGGTTCACAATGGGAAGATCCAAACCGCAGTACATGGCCTGGGTGAGAAAACTGGTTGTAATGTGCTGGCGTTCAGGAAGCCCAAAGGAAATATTGCTGACACCAAGCACACAATGAAGGCCAAGAATATTGCGAACCATTTTTACGGCTTTCAGTGTTTCTGCGGCCTGGTCCTGCTGGGCAGAGACGGTTAGCGTAAGGCAGTCGATATAAACATCTTCCCGAGGAATTCCGTGCCGCAGGGCGGCCTGAAGAATTTTATCAGCCAGAGCAAAACGCTTTTCGGCCGTATCAGGAATGCCGTTTTTATCCATAGTAAGGCCAACCACGGCGGCGCCATATTTTTTTACCAGCGGCAGGATGCGGTCAAGCACCTCATCCTCTGCATTCACAGAATTAACGATCGCTTTGCCGCTGCATACCCGCAGGCCCGCTTCAATGGCCTCGGGAACGGAAGAATCGATCTGCAGGGGAAGAGAGACCATGCCCTGCACGGCCTTAACGACCTGGGCCATCATGGCCGGCTCATCGATTCCGGGCAGCCCCACATTGATATCCAGAATATCTGCCCCGGCATCTGCCTGTTCAACGGCCTGATTGATGATATAATCCAGGTCATTTTCCCGCAGTGCCTGTTGAAAACGTTTTTTCCCGGTGGGGTTGATGCGCTCGCCTATGACCCGTACTCCGTCAAGAGAAACGGGGCAGCCGGGCGCACAGATCCCCGACTTCAGCGGCTGAGGCTCGATGGCGGCAGCATGGGGAATTCTGGTAAGCTCAGCAATATATTCCGGTGTAGTGCCGCAGCAGCCGCCCATAATATAGATGCCGCAGTCGGCAAACTGCTGCATGATGCGCCCAAATTCGGGGGCCTTCATCGCATATTCCCCGGTTTCAGGGGAGGGAAGACCGGCATTGGGTTTGGCAATCAGCGGTTTGTTCGTCCAGCTGCGCATTTTCTGCAGCATGGGAAGTATTTCATCCGGCCCCAGGCTGCAGTTGATGCCGAATGCTTCCACGGGCAGAGTATTCAGGGCCATCGCGGCGGACTCCACCGTTGTTCCTGCAAAGGTGCGGCCGGATGCCTCAAAACTCATGGTTGCCCAGATGGGCAGGGAGCAGTTTTCTGCAGCCGCAAGAATGCCGGCTTTCAGTTCATACAGGTCAGTAAAGGTTTCAAAGATAACAAGGTCTGCCCCTGCGCTTGCCCCCGCACAGATCATCTGCGCAAAGATGCGGTATGCCTCTTCAAAGGAAAGGTTTCCCAGCGGCTCCATAAGCTCGCCGATGGGGCCAATATCCAAGGCAACCCGAACGGGCTTGGACTGGGCGGCAGCTTTTGCAATTTTAACATTAGCAGTGACCGCTTCTTCCACACTGAAGCCGGTTCCTGCAAGCTTGTGCGCATTGGCACAGAAGGTGTTGGAATAGATCACATGGCTTCCCGACTGAATGTAGGAAGAATGAATCTTTTGTACAACCTCCGGGTGCTGCATTCCCCACACCTCTGGCCGGTCACCAAGACCAAGCCCGGCAGCCTGAAGCATGGTGCCCATGGCACCATCAAGAAGAGTGACATCTTTCATAAATTGCCTCGTATCGTATGAATAAGTGGGAATATTCTAATGGTTTTGCTTGAATAATTCAACCCGGAATCTATAGGGTGAATAGGATTCCGCCCGGCGCTGAACAGCTGAAAAAACGGGGGACAGGGAAGGGAGAAAGAAGACTTTTCGGAGGAACTCATTTAAACTGCGGAGGAGGTGGAATTGCTATTGACCAAACACATATTTGGAAATATAATTACGCCATAATCACCTATGGAGGGGAAAAAATGAAAAAGACAGCAAGAATACTCGCAGGCATTTTGTGCCTTGTCATGGTTGCTGCAATGGTGCTTTCTGTGCCAGTATTTGCAGACGACGCAAACAAACCCGGCCCCCACGACCTGGAGGGCGCCAGCGCTTACCTGGTAGCACCCCGTGATAAGTCCTGGCTGGATGAATACGAAACCGGATATATTTATGCCAAGCCCTACTACAGAGCGGTTTATACTTATATTGCCTCCTCTGTGGCAAACCGCTGGAAGTATGTTGACCAGGGAACAAAAGTGACGGTCCTGGCAGAAGAAGCTGGCCGCTGCCTGGTAAAGACAGATGATGTGATCGCCTGGGTCGACAAGAATGCGGTTGTGGATCATTATGTGGCTCCCGGACGCAGAATGACCGACAATGTGGATGTTGATGCAAACGGCCCCAGCCTGAAGGATGTGGAAGGCATCTACTGGGAAATTGAGCTGCCTGCAGCAAAGAACTGGCTGGATGAAAAGGTGGAATGCTACGTGTATGCTCCCAAACATCATCGCGGTGCCGAGATGTTCTACTACACGAAGGATCCTACCTATCAGCTGGCAATCGACAAAGGATATAAAAAGGACCGCAGAATGGGCACAGCCTGGCAGGGAACGAAGATCACTCTTCTGGCCCATCAGAATAACCGTTACTTCGTTAAGGACGAAAGCGGCGATATCTTCTGGATGTATGACTGGTGCACATCCGACACCTATGTTCCTCTTGGCGAGGCAAAATAAACCAAACGGCAGCATTCAAAGCACTCATGCGGCAAGCATGAGTGCTTTTTGCATCCCGGGCGAATGGAGCAGATCTGAAAACTGGTTCAAATTTTTGTTGTAAAAACCGGCAGATTCCTTTAGTATATTCATACACTGAAAGCTTGGAGGAACAATAGATGAGAGCAGACGGACGCAGAATTCGCACCCTGCAGCCCCTTTATATCCTGGCATCGCACATTATGGCTGAGCGCTCTGATGCAATGAACATGATCGAGCTGGACATCCCTCTGGCCCCAATCCATGACTATATGAACGAGACAAAAGCCCAGGGGCATCATTTTTCGCATCTGGGAATCATTATTGCCGCTTATGTCCGCACCATCTCGCAGCACCCGCTGCTGAACCGTTTTGTGGTGAATAAGAGGGTGTTTGCACGCAACGAGATCGCCATTGGTATGGTTGTGCTCAAGCCAGGCAAGGATGAAGGCACAATGAATAAAATGTACTTTAAACCCACAGATACTATTTTTGATATTCAGAACAAGCTGGATGAATACATCAACAATAACCGTGCGGAAGGAGATACCAACGCAACCGACGACCTGATCAACAAGCTGCTGGCCATACCGGGGCTGGCACGTTTTGCAGTAAATCTGATCAAGTTTATGGATAAGCTGGACCTGCTTCCCAAAAGCATTATCGATGCAAGCCCGATGCACTGCACCATGACGATTACCAATCTGGCAAGCATTCGCACCAATTATATTTACCACCACATCTATAATTTTGGCACGACCTCCATGCTGACCGCTATGGGCAACCTGCGAGAGGTACCGGTGCGCCGCCATGGCCAAATCGAATTTGAGCGCTGCATTCCGCTTGGCGTAGTAATGGATGAACGCATTGCCGATGGCTGCCAGTTTGCAAATGCATTCAAGGATATGCAGAAATACCTGAAAAATCCGAAACTGCTGGAAGTACCCCCAGAGAGAGTAGTGGAAGATATTCCCTGACGAAGAGCCTGAAGTGAAAAATGGCAAATAAACAGGGAAAGTCCCGGAATTATGAATTTGTTTATTTGCCAATCAATTCGGAACTGCCAGATAGAAAAGAACAGTCACAGCAGAAAGAAACTCTGCTGTGACTGTTCTTTTCTTTGCAATTTTAAAAATGCATTCGTATAAATAAGTATAAATATTACGAAAAATGAAGGCATATCATTAAGAGCCTGCATCACGGCATATCAATTGCGAAGATGCGGCCGAAGCGGTGCGGGATCAATCCTGAAAATAGTCGCAGATCATTTTTTCCAGCGCGCGATTGGAACGGCTGCGGTAGCCATCGGGCGGAAAGCAGAGCACCAGGTCAACATAGCACTTGTCCTCACCCAGGCTGAGATATTCCACGTCGGTACGCTGAGATGCACATGAGGCATAGGTAAATGCAAGACCGAGACCCTGGCATGCAAGTTCAGCTGAAAATGCTGCTGTAAGATTTTCATTGATGGCGTTTGGCTTGATTCCGTGTGCATCGAACATTTCGTAGGCCGAACTGCCAAGTACAGTGGAGCGGTTGGAGAGCAGGAACTCAAAGGAAGACAGGTCGCGGAGATCTACCCATGGGCGATTGGGATAGTCGTAATGCACATACTCCATGGCGGGGTGTGCACGATTGGCGACAATAACGATTTCGTCGCGCATAATCTTTACATCGCCTTCCTTCATCTGGCCAGGCTTCAGTGCTACCAGCGCCATGTCCAGCTCGCCGGCAGCTATTTTTTTTAACAGAACAGAGCTGTCGTGCTCGCTGATGACAATGTCTACCGTGGGATACTCATTTTGGAAACGTTTGAGCACCGGCGGAATCAGAAAACGGCCGCGAAAGCTGCTGACTCCGAATGAAATGCGGCCACTGCGGGGGGCAGAGGACTCTTTGAGCTCGGTACGGACTCGGTGATATTGCTGCAGCATTTGTTTGGCATTGCGTACATAGACCTCGCCGGCTGCGGTCATCCGCACACCTCCGGCTGTGCGGATGAAGAGTTTTGTGCCCAGTTCACTTTCGCAGCGGTTCAGATATTGGCTTAGGCTTGACTGGGCAAGATACAGCTTTTGAGCTGCTCGGCTGATGCCGCCCTCTTCGGCGATAGCAACAATATATTCCAGTTCCTTTAATTCCATATGCGCTCCTTTTGACTATATTCTACAAACAGGGAATTTGATTTTTATGCACTCTGCCTTGAGGCATAGGTTTTTCCGATGACCGCTATTTCGAATTGGCGCTTGTACTGTTTTTTTGATAAATATATAATAAAAACATCAATAAAACAAATGTGTTTTTTCTTTTTTTAGATAAAAACGCATTGTTTTTTCTGCGCTTCAACTGCAGACTATCGGTTTTACTAATATTAAAAGGAGAGAGCAAGCATGAAGGAACTGTCCATGCAGGGTGTCATTGATATGCACATCCACACCAACCCCGACCTTCGCGTACGCGCCTATGATGACATGGAGCTGTGCGATGCTGCCGTTCGTGTCGGTGCCCGCGCTACTGTCATCAAGACTCACATGGGTGACACTACTACCCGCGCCGCCCTCGTAAACCACTACAACAAAATCGTCCACGGCGAGAACGACTATACTATGTTCGGCGGTATTGTCCTTAACAGCTGCGTTGGCGGTATCAATCCTGTTGCAGTGGAAAACGCACTTAAGCTTGGAGCTAAGGTCGTATGGCTGCCCACCAGCTCTGCCCGCAATCACCTGGAAAAACTCGGCAAGCCGACGGACGGCTGTGTTGATGTTGTGAAGGACGGAGTGGTCGTTCCTGAGTTGGCAGAAGTATTTGAGCTCATCAAGAAGTACGATGCAGTGCTTGCTACCTCTCATATTTCTGTGGAAGAAATTTTCATCGTTGTTAAGGCTGCTCGTGAAGCAGGCGTGAAAAAAATCGTCGTTACTCATCCTGAGTGGTGGATCGTTGCCATGACGATGGAGGAGCAGATCCGCATTGTTAAGGAATACGATGTTCTTCTTGAGCGCTGCTATGCCCAGAACAAGGGTGTTGGTGCCGGCAACGGCTATATCAGCAATCTTCCCTCCAACCTCGAGACCATCCAGACTGTTGGTTACAAAAACGTGCTTATCAGCACGGACGGCGGTCAGGTCGAGAACCCTCACTGGGAGCTTGCTATGCACGAGTACATGCAGTATATGTATGAACACGGCATTCCCGAGGAAGAGATTCGCTACATGACTCATGATCTGCCCTGCTGGCTGCTGGGCATCGAGGGCTGAACCTGTGCTCATGCTCCGCAAGGAGTTTGAATAAAAAAAGAAAAGAAAGAGGAAAAAAACATGCTTAGCTTAGTCATCATACTCGCTATTGCACTCGCAGTTTTTCTTGGCTACAAGACCAAGATCAACACCGGTTTCTTCTGCATCGTGTTTGCATACCTGATCGGTTGCTTCTGGATGGGTCTGAAACCGAAAACCCTGATCGGCTACTGGCCGACGAACACCATGTTCGTTATCCTGTCCGTTTCCCTGTTCTACAACGTAGCAGCAGCAAACGGTACTCTGGAAAAGCTCTCCCGCAGCCTTCTGTACGCATGCCGTAAGTTCCCCGGTATGCTCCCCTATGTTCTGTTCTTCGTTGCAGTTATCCTGTCTGTTATGGGTGCAGCTTACTTCACCGTTCTTGCATTCCTGGCTCCCATCACTCTGCTCATCTGCGAAGAAGCCAACATGGATAAGCTCACCGGTGCAGTTGCTATCAACTGCGGCGCACTTGCAGGCGGCGACTTTCCCACTGCAGCACTCGGCGTTGTTTTCCGCGGCCTGATGGATACCGCTTACGAATCCACCGAGGGTGTTGAAGCAATCGATTCCTTTGCTTCCGCTATGACCATGTTCGCACTGGCCATCGTTGTCTCTCTCATCATCATCACCGTATTCCGTTTTGCATTCAAGTCCAACCGCAACATTGGTAAGAACGTTACCTTCGAGAAGCCCGAAGCTTACACCAAGGTTCAGAAGCAGACCCTGACTCTGATCTACATCATGATGGCAGTCGTTCTCGTCTTCCCCCTGCTCAAGCTCCTCATTCCTTCCTTCACTCTGGCAAAGACGATCGCAGGCAAGATCGATGTTGGTCTAGTAGCTTTCATTTTCGCAACTATCGCTATGCTGATGAATCTTGCTCCCCAGAAAGAGATCATCTCCAGAGTTCCCTGGAACACCATCCTCATGATCGCTGGTGCAGGTATGCTGATTGCTGTTGCTGTTGAAGCAGGCACCATCAGTATGCTCAGCGCATGGATCGGTTCCAATGTTCCCGTATTCCTCATCCCGCTGGCATTCTCCATTGTTGCTGCTATCATGAGCTTCTTCAGCTCCACCACTGGTGTTGTCTGCCCGGCTCTGTTCCCCCTGATTCCCGCACTTGCAGCAGCTACCGGCATCTCCCCTGCAGCTCTGTTTACCTGCACAGTTCTTGGCGCACAGAGCTCCGCAATCAGCCCCTTCTCCTCCGGCGGTTCTCTGATCCTTGGCTCCTGCGGCAACGAGGAAGAGCGCAATGCTCTCTTCACCCGTCTGCTGGTTGTTGCCGTTCCCATCAGCGTTGGTATCTGCGCTGTTTACAACCTGATCGCTGGCACCATCATGCACTGATGCCAGCCTGAAACTTCGGTTTAATTGAATAACTTGCACCTGTTCGGGACGTTCCCGGACAGGTGCTTGCCATAACATAATAAATTTAATTTGGAATACTACGGGCTTAGCCCCGTTTTTTTTGGAGGAAAAGATTATGATCAAGCTTTATGACGGCGGTGTGTATCTCGTTCATGGCGAGACACTCGTTACCGAAGCTGCAGCGCTTCCCCAGATGACCGGCAAGGCAGTCTCTCAGGAAGAGGCAGCCAAGGGCACCATGGCGTATTCCATCGTACAGGCCCACAACCACTCCGGCGATGAGAAGAACCTTCAGCTCAAATACGATTCGATGACCAGCCATGACATCACCTATGTCGGCATCATCCAGACCGCTCGTGCCTCCGGCATGAAAGAATTCCCTCTGCCCTATGTTCTGACCAACTGCCACAACTCTCTGTGTGCAGTGGGAGGCACCATCAACGAAGACGACCACAAGTTTGCTCTTTCCGCAGCACACAAATACGGCGGCATCTACGTGCCCACCAACATGGCCAACATCCACTCCTACAACCGTGAAATGATGGCAGGCTGCGGCCGCATGATCCTCGGTTCCGACTCCCACACCCGTTACGGTGCACTGGGCACCATGGCAATCGGCGAAGGCGGCGGCGAGCTGGCAAAGCAGCTGGTTGGACGCACCTATGATTTTACTTACCCCAATGTGATTGCAATCTACCTCACCGGTGCACCGAAACCCGGTGTTGGCCCTCACGACATTGCTCTGAGCATCTGCGGCGCAGTTTACAAGAACGGCTACGTGAAGAACAAGGTCATGGAGTTTGTTGGCCCCGGCATCAAGAACCTGCCTATTGAATACCGCAATGCGGTTGACGTTATGACCACCGAGACCACCTGCTGGTCTTCTATCTGGGTCACCGACGAAGAGACGCAGAAGTACTTTGTCACCCACGGCCGTCCGGAAGCCTACAAGAAGCTTCAGCCTGCCGATGTCGCCTACTACGACGGCTGCGTTTATGTAGATCTTTCTACCGTGGAATGCACTATTGCAATGCCGATGCATCCTTCCAACACCTTTACCATTCACGAGCTGCAGGAAAATGCGGCAGATATTCTGCACGAGGTGCAGGAAGCTGCCAACAAGCAGATCAAGGGTGCAAAGATGGACATCGTCAGCAAGCTGCATGACGGCGGCATCTGGGTAGAGCAGGGTGAGATCGCAGGCTGTGCCGGCGGCACCTATGACTCCATGTGTGCAGCAGCCGACATTCTGCGCGGCAGAAGCTGCGGCAACGGCGCTTTCACGCTGAGCATCTACCCCGGTTCCGTGCCGGCACTGCAGGCCATTACCAAGAATGGCAGACTGGGCGACCTTATTTCCGCCGGTGCTATTATTCGCGCCTGCTTCTGCGGCCCCTGCTTTGGCGCAGGCGATACTCCCGCCAATGGTGAATTCTCCATCCGCCACACTACCCGCAACTTCCCCAACCGCGAAGGCTCCAAGCCCGGTGAGGGACAGATGTCAGCAGTTGCCCTTATGGATACCCGCTCCATTGCAGCCACAGCAGCAAACGGCGGCAAACTGACTGCAGCTACTGACCTGGATGTTGAGTACACACATCCCGAATACGAGTTTGAGGCCGGCATTTACGAGAAGCGCATTTATAACGGCTGGGGCAAGCCCGAGCCCGAAGCGGAGCTGAAGTTTGGCCCGAACATCAAGGACTGGCCTGAGATGCCCGCACTGACCGACGACCTGCTGGTCAAGGTCTGCTCCTACATCACCGACCCCGTCACCACCACCGACGAACTGATTCCGTCCGGTGAGACCTCTTCCTACCGTTCCAACCCCGAGCGCCTGAGCGAGTTTGCACTCAGCCGCCGCGATCCTCAGTATGTCTCCCGCAGCAAGGTCATGCGTCAGATCGAACGCGACCGCCGCGCAGGCAAGGAACTGCCCGAAGAAGTTATGGCAGTATACGCCGCACTGGAGAAAGCCGGTCTGAAGACCGATCCCGCCAACACCGATATTGGCTCTACTATCTTTGCCAATATGCCGGGCGACGGCTCTGCACGTGAGCAGGCAGCATCCTGCCAGCGCGTTATGGGTGCCAGCGCCAACTTTGCCAAGCAGTATGCAACCAAGCGCTACCGCTCCAACTGCATCAACTGGGGCATGACTCCGTTCCTGGTTGAGAATCCGGAGATTTTCGAGCTTGGCGATTACATCTTTGTTCCCGGCGTCCGCGAAGCAGTGCTTGAGAACAAGCAGGGCTTCCCCGCTTATGCTGTGAAGGCAGACGGCACCGTAACTGAGTTCAAGGTCTCCACCGGCACTCTCACCGGCCCCGAGAGACAGATCCTTGCTGACGGCTGCCTTATTAACTACTACCGCAACAGCAATAGCTGAACCTGAAAATCATAACAAAGCCCCCGGTAATAACCGGGGACTTTGACTTTAGCCTGTGAGTGTGGCCAAATAAAAAAGCAGAAGTACCCGCTGTGCTTCTGCTTTCAGTCTGTATTATGTTTAAGGAGCTAAACGGCTCCGGGCGGCAAAGGACCGCAGGAACAGCGCACAGGCGAACAGATCTGCGGCTCCGCCCGGGCTAAGATGGCGCAGGATACATTCCTCGTCAAAATTGCGGATGGCACACGGAAGCTCACCATCAGGCAGAAGCAAAAGCTCCTGAGCACGCTTATGGATAAAGCGCAGGCCATCTTCTCCGCCTCGGTAAAGCACATTTGTATCTTCTACCGTGGCAATGATTCGCAGCAGAGCATGCAGGCTGCTGCGATGTTCGGAAAAAGCCTCAAGCGCGGGACCGATATGCGGAAATGCCGAAAGTGCCTCCCAGCGCGCGCCGCCCTTTTGCGGTTCCGTAAGCACAGATTCGCCATGGCTGCTGCGCTCGATAAAGCGCAGGCCCGATGCAATCGCGGCAGCATGGGAGCGAACAGATCCTGTCCCAAGCTTCAGTGCCATTCCGGCACCGGCACAGAGCAGCCCCATTGAGAAAACAGCCCCCTGATGCGTGTTGACACCACAGGTGGCGGAGAACATCGTCTGCTCAGCCTGAAGACCTGCCTGCTGCAATGCTTCGGCACAGCCGTTCCCCAAACGGTAGCCAAGCTCAACGGAGCGGGTAAAGTAGGGGAGCAGAGACTTTGCGCTGATTTCCATGAGAGCAAGGTCCATGTCGCGGTGCGCACCGGAATTGGCGGCGTCGACCAGACCGGGCTTCGGGGTCAAACGGACCTCGTCAAGCAGTGCCTGCACGGCAAGCTCCGCCACAGTACTGCAGGCATAGGACAGCAGAAGCTCCTCAGTTCGTGATGTGATCTCAGCCAGCGAATGGGCACGTGAACGGGCGCAGGGCGCAACGGGACCACCGCAGACCAGGCAGCGCCGCTCGGATGGGCGCGATAGTTTGGCGCCGTCGGAATTCAGCACGTCAATATCCAGGAGCCGGCCGGCAGGGGATTCTTCCTCAATGGTCAGGCAAAGGGCCTTGATCGGTTCCGGGTCACATCCATAACTCAGCAGAGCCTCATTGCCGGCACGCTCCGAGAGGATGCGCTCCTCTACGGGTTCGCCGAGTTGGGCGTGCAGGCGCTGCACGGTATCGAAAAATAGCAGGTCACCAAGGGGTGAGCGTTTGACCGGGCCAGCAATATTCATGGTAAAGGAGACCAGCGTGCCCGGGTGCAGCGACAATATTTCGCGCTGCAGCAACAGGCGACGGTCGCGAAAGTCGAGGACTTCAGCTAAAGTGACTTCGGCAGTATTCATAGGTAACCTCCGGGAGCAGAGACTGCAGCTCATCAAGCTTTTTCTCCTGCAGACAGCGTCGTACACGGCTGGCAGAAATATTTTCAAAGCGTTCAATTTCCACAAGCTCAATGCCCATGGCAGGCAGCTGCTTTTTCATGAGCTCGTTGTAACCGCGGGTAACCGGGTCAAAGGGCTCCTGACCGACAAAGCGAACTGTGATGCCGAGCTTTGGCGCAATTACCTGCCCGAACAGAGTAATATCCAGCTCGCAGGCGGCATCGGCGCAGCGTGCGGTGTCTTTTATGAAGTAGGTGGGAAACGTTGCACGGGAAATAAGATAGGAGGAGCTGGGGACCACGTGTACATTCGGCAGGTGTGCCGTTCCCTCTTTCACCAGCTGGAAACGAATGTCCGCGGGAAAAAAGGAGCGATCCTCGCTAAGAACAAAGACATACAGCTCATCGCAGTGCTGCGAGGCATATTCAATCAGGTAGCGGTGCCCCAGAGTGAAAGGATTGCAGTTGCAGACGATTGCACCCACTTTTCCGCTCAGCTGCGGCAGCGAGGAAAGATAATTCGCAATGCCGTTGGGGCGGTTTTCCATCATAAGGATGTCGCTCGTCTGCACAAGCGGAGTAAAACCAAGACCGGCGAACATAGCGCGATGCGCGGGTTTCGTATAAAGAAACAGATGTGTATCGCCTCGGGCAGCAGCTTCGCTTACAAGAGCGGTAACGATTTCGGCACACAGGCCAAGCCCCTCTGCCGAGGGACTGACGGCAATCTGTTTGAGGATATTGCCTCGCAGGGAACCGCAGGCCAGGATCTCCTCCTCGTCGCTGATAATAAGCGCCGTGAAATCAGTGTCGTTCTCATCACGCAGACCGCACTGCTGAAGGAATCGCTCGTAGTCCTTCTGCTGCAGGCCGCTGAGCTTTGGCGACGTTGAAAGATAGTAATCCATGGGAGGCTCCCTTCTTGCTGTTAATTGCCTTATTTTAGCATAGTACAGAGTTTCTTTTCAACAATGAGCCCGTCGCCGACCACCCGGAACCTTTTCTGTTCGAAAAATGATGATAGAGATGGAGAAAATCTATTATCGGTTTTCATCGCATTATGTTATAGTACTACTGGAAAAAACGTATTATTGTTTCGTTTGGAAAAAAAGAAGTAATACAGGAGGAAGAAGATTTATGGAACTGCTTCATGCAGCAAGTGCCGGCACCATGGAATCCAGCGATGCGCTGGTTACTGTGAGCCCGGCAGAAAACGGCATTTCCCTTTCAATCACCAGCCCTGTTATCCACCAGTATGGAGAACAGATCAAGAAAGTTGTGTTGGAACGTCTTGAAGCACTTGAGGTCAAAAACGCCGAGATCACAGTGGTTGATAAGGGCGCCCTTGACTGCACGCTGAAGGCACGCGTAGAAGGTGCGGTCTTCCGCGCATGCGACGCTGCTGATGCCGGAATTCCCTGGGGAGGTGCAGTAAAATGATTGATGAAAGCAAGAAAAAACGCCTTCGCCGCTCGATGTTGTTTCTCAACTGCCAGAAACCATCTCTGATCCGCGATCCTTATGTCTATAAGCCCGACTCTATCATGCTTGACCTTGAGGATGCTGTTGCCGAGAACCAGAAGGATGCAGCCCGTTTCTCGCTTTATCACGCACTGCAGGAGATCAATTACCGCGGTGTGGAGCGCGTTGTCCGTATTAACGGCATTGATACGCCCCACTGGCAGGAGGATATCCGTGTCTGTGTGGCAGGCGGCTGCGATGTCATCCGTATCCCCAAGTGCACCTGCGCCAACGATGTTGCCATCGTTGAAGAAGCTGTTTACAACGCAGAGAAGGAATTCGGCAAAGAAGAGGGATCCGTTCTGCTTATGGCAGCTTTGGAATCCTGCCTGGGTGTGATCAACGCCTTTGAGATCTGCAAGTCTTCTGAGCGCCTGATCGGTGTTGCACTCTCCGGCGGTGACTACACCAAGGACCTGCAGACCCACATCACCTTTACCGGTATTGAACTTGCCGGTGCCCGCCAGCAGATGATCATTGCAGCCCGCGCTGCCGGTGTTCAGTGCTTCGACACGGTTTTCACGAATCTTGACGATATGGAAGGCTTTGAAGCTGAGACAGAGATGATCAAACTCATGGGCTTTGACGGCAAGTCACTGGTCAACCCCCGTCAGATTCCCGTGGTCCATAAGGTATTCACTCCCACCAAAAAAGAAATAATCACTGCAGAAAAAATCGTTCGTGAGATCGATACGAAAAAAGCTCTCGGCATCGGTGTTTTCACTGTTGACGGAAAAATGATCGATATTGCCTTCTATGACGGTGCCAAGCGCACTCTCATGCTGGCAAAGGCAGCAGGCGTATATGAGGGGGATCTGGTATGATTAATGCAGTCGGACGCGATATTCCCGAAGAAGTAATGGCCGCAACCGGAAGAGACATCTTCCGCGGCACATATGTGAATGATAACAAAGAATACACAAAAGCAGCACCTACAGTTCGCGCGGTCTGCGATCCTAAGCGCAGCAAAATGGTCGCATCCATCCGCGAGGCAATTGAAAAGTGCGGTCTGAAGGACGGTTCCACGGTTTCCTTCCATCACCATTTCCGTGAAGGCGACTACATCGTGAACATGGTCATGACCGAGATTCACGAAATGGGCCTGAAGGACATTACCGTCTGTGCCAGCTCTTTGGGCAAGGCACATGATGCAATTGTTCCCTTCATTGAGGACGGCACCATCACATCTATTTATTCCTCCGGCGTTCGCGGTAAGATCGGTGAGGCAATTTCCAATGGCAAGCTGAAAAACATTGCTGTTATGTACTCCCACGGCGGCCGTGTCCGCGCAATCGAAGAGGGACGCATTCACATCGACGCGGCCTTCATTGGTGCTCCCACTGCTGACGAATATGGCAACCTGCGTGCCAATGGTGGCAAATCCAACTGCGGCGTTCTGAGCTATGCCTATGCAGACGCACAGTATGCGGATAAGGTCGTTGCCATTACGGATACGCTCGTTCCTTTCCCCAATATCCCCGCCAGTATCTCCATGGTAAATGTGGACTATGTCTGCGTTGTGGACGAGATCGGCAACCCGAATAAGATCGCCACTGGTGCTGCCAAACCCACCACTGACCTGCGCAAGCTGCTGATGGCCCAGTACTGCACCGATTTTGTTGTTGCTGCACCGTACTACAAAGATGGCTTTGTATACCAGACCGGTGTTGGCGGCGCTTCTATTGCTTCCACCATTTACCTGGCAGAAAAGATGCGTAAGGATAACATCCACATGTCCCTCGGCCTTGGCGGCATTGCCACTCCGATGGTACGTTTGATGGAAGAAGGCCTGATTGGCAAACTGGTGGATACCCAGGACTTTGATCTTGGAGCAGTTGAATCGATCCAGGCTCACCCCGATCGTCACATCGAGATTACTGGCAGCGAGTATGCCAACCCCATGAACAAGGGTGCCTATGTCAACAAGCTTGACTATGTTATCCTTGCTGCTCTCGAGGTCGATACGCACTTCAACTGCAATGTTATCACCGATTCAACCGGTTTGATCACCGGTGCTCAGGGCGGTCATCCTGATACAGCTGCCGGTGCCAAGTGCACCATCGTTATCTCCCCGCTGGTTCAGGGACGCAGCCCCGCTGTGTGTACCGATGTTACCACCGTTACCACTCCGGGCGAGACCGTTGATGTGGTCATTACCGACTACGGTATCGCTGTTAACCCCGCACGTCCCGACCTGATGGAAGCAGCCAAAAACTGCGGTGCTCCGCTCTACACCATTGAAGAGCTGCGCGACATTGCCTACTCTATTGTAGGGGAACCCCGCAAGATCAAGTTTGGCGAGAAAGTTGTTGGCATTGTTGAGGCACGTGACGGCACCATCATCGATGTTGTACGCCAGATGCAGGAATACGTATTTGATGACTGATGGATACAGGATCTGTGACATGCAGAATTCTGCCAGAAAAACATTGAAAGCTTAAACAGTTTAACGGTCAGTGCTGAGGCACTGACCGTTTTCTTTACGACCCTTGCGGTACAAAACAGAACCGCGGGAAAAGGGCAATTATTACATGGTTTTCAGGCTTTGTATTCGGGCGGCGTACTGCTGCAGGAAGAGCGCAAACAGAGAAAATTCATTGACACATATCATCTTTCCCTATATGATTCAGCAAAGCACAATGAAATTTGGAAAGGCTTATTATGTTTTTTTTAGAGACGGAAAACAGACCGGACCGGCAGAATCGTACAAAGCGGGTCCAGTTGTATAAATCACTCCTGGCGCTGGTGATCCCCATTGCAATTCAGAATCTGCTCAGTGCACTGGTGAATTCGGCGGATACGCTGATGCTGGGCTATATTGGGCAGAATGAGCTTTCTGCCGTTTCCCTGGCCAATCAGTATATGTTCATTCTTTGGGGGTTTTTCTTTGGCATCAATTCCGCCACGACCCTTATGAATGCCCAGTATTGGGGCAAGGGAGACCTGCGGGCCATTCAGGCCGTATGCGGGATCGCGCTGAAGATCGGCTTTGCGATTACAGCAGCCGTGTCGGCAGGCTGTATTTTTATCCCGCGGCCGCTTATGACGCTTTACACCAACGACCCGGTCCTGATCGAGATCGGAGTGGAGTATCTGCGTACCATCGGTATCTCTTACCTGCTGATGAGCTTTTCCCAGGTGTATCTCAGCACGCTGCGCTCGGTGGAGCAGGCAAAAAAGAGCACCATTATCTCCAGCATTACGCTGATCACCAATGTGCTGCTGAATGCAGTGTTTATTTTTGGCCTGCTCGGGCTGCCGAAGCTGGGCGTTTTCGGCGTTGCCATCGCAACAGTAATTGCCCGTGTGATCGAACTGGCACTTTGCCTTGCGGATTACTGCAAAGGCAGCATGTTTCAGCCGGACCTGCGGCTGCTGCTGGGCAGACACCGGGCACTGGAGGGCGATTTTGTAAAATATGCTTTGCCTGCCCTGGTAAATGACCTGGTGTGGACCCTGGCCTTTTCCACCTATTCCATTATTCTTGGCCACCTCAGCAACGATATGGTGGCAGCTTCCTCCGTTGCCACAACGATTCGCGACCTGTTCACTACCCTGTGCTTTGGCATTGGCGCCGGAGGCACGGTAATTATCGGCAAGGAACTGGGAGCGGGAAACCTGGAGACGGCCAAGAGTGACGCCTCTGTGATCCTCCGCCTTACCTTTGCGGTAACTGCAGGGTTCGGCCTGCTGATCGTGCTGCTGCGCCGCCCGGTGATGACTCTTTTTGCGCTTACGCCCACGGCATACAGCTACCTGAACACCATGCTTATCATCAGCGGTTATTACGTGGTGGGGCAAGCAGTGAACACCCTTTTGATTGCTGGAGTGTTCCGTGCAGGCGGCAATACCAGGTTTGGCATGATCTGCGATATGATCACCATGTGGTGTGTTTCCGTGCCGCTGGGCTTTCTTGCAGCCTTTGTATTCAAGTGGCCGCCTATGGTAGTGTACTTCCTTTTGTGCATGGATGAATTCTGGAAATGGCCTGCAGTATTCCGCTATTATAAAAGCGGAAAATGGATCAACAACATCACCCGGGAGGATAGTGTGTGATGATACGAAAGGAAGGCTCTTTACTGTGCTCTGCCGCGTTTTGACCGGGGCAGCAATTTACAAGAACAGGGATTCGTGCTATAGTTACTAAAGTGTACCTGATTTTCCTGCAAACAGCGGGGAGATTGGAAGAAGAGAAGGAGTATTGCAGAAATGAATAAGAAAGAGATCATTGCCAAAATCGTTTCCATTTCCGGCCTGCCTGCCATCTGGTGCCTGGCTGCCATTCTGCTTGGAATCGGCCCTGCCCCCGCAGCTATGGTATCTGCCACCATGTATGTTATTTACGGTAAAAAGGCAAAGCCCGCCATTATGACGGTCAGCATTATTCTCAGTGTAATTTTTGCCTATTGTATCGTCAGCCTGATCGGTGCGCTTACAGCGAATGCAAGCCCTGCTGTGGTCACTCCGTTAGTACTGTTCATTGGTGTTGGCATTATCATTGTGATTCAGGAACTGCTGAAAAAGTTCACGGATCTGCCCACCATTCTGGGCGGATTTGCAACCGGTATGCTGGGCCTTACAATGGTCAGCCCGGATGCAATGCCTAAAATGGGCATTGAGCTTGTGATCGCAATGCTGGTCGGTCTTTGGTGGATCGGTGTGCTGGGCGATGTTGTTATGGGCGCCATGATGAAAGAAAAGAAATAAATAAACAAAAAAATACGCCGCAGTTCATTTTTGAACTGCGGCGTATTTTTAGTGTATTTCAGTTGGCCTGCAGGGATGACATGTGCTTTTTCATGGAGTGGAAGTAAACGATCATGCAGGGGATTGCAGAGAAGACCCAGGAGAAAGGACCGGTGAGCACCACAGCGGCATAGCCAATGATCGGCGCAAAGATCAGCGAAACAACTGCGCGCATGATCAGCTCGGGAATACCGGCCAGGAATGCGGCAAAACCATGGCCCAAACCAATGATTGCGGCACGGTATACGTGCAGGAAACTCAGGACCCACATCGTGGGGCAAAGACAAAGCACGTGAATATTAAAGAACGCCATCAGATCATCGGTAGGCTCTACAAACAGGCCGGCGATGTTTTTACGCAGTACAAATACAATGGCAGGCAGTACAAGGAACAGGATCAGGTCAAGCAGCCAGCTTTTTTTCACGCCTTCCTGAATTCGGTCAAAGCGCTTGGCACCAAAATTTTGGCCTACGAACACCGTAATACCGGCAGCCAAAGAGTTGGAGATCAGTTCGGTGGTGCGCTGTACACGCATGCCAATGGAGTTTGCTGCAACAGCGGTAGAACCAAAACCGTTCAGAACACCGGCGAGCACAAGCACACCAAGCGAGATCATAGTGGTCTGCAAGCCCATAGGAATGCCCATTTTCAGGCAGTCGCGTATCTGACTGCCAATTCCGGAAAAATCATCTTTTTGGGGGATATACTCCGGGAAGCGCCGCAGCGCATACAGGAGGCAGAGAATCACCGAGATCAGCTGGGAGAGAACCGTTGCTGCAGCGGCGCCGACTACGTCCCAATGGAACGACACAATAAACAGAAAGTCCAAACCAATATTCAGCAGCGACGAGAAAACAAGAAACAGCAGCGGAGTGCGGCTGTCGCCCAGTGAACGCAGAACTGCGGCAAGCATGTTATACATGGCCGTGGCAGTAAGGCCAAGATAGATGATAAGAAGGTAGCGATACGCACTGGCATAAATGTTGGCAGGCGTGTTGATCAGACGCAGCAAAGGCTTGGCCAGGGAAGAAAATACCAAGGTGAACAGCACCGCTTCGGAGAGACACATGAGCAGCTGCGCAGCAATGCTGCGGCGAACATTTGAATTGTCGCCGGCGCCAATGGCATGCGAAATAGGTACGGAAGCACCATTGTTGCAGCCCATGATAAAGCCGGTTACCAGAAAAACAAGACTGCTGGTGCTGCCGACGGCAGCAAGCTTATCTACACCAAGGGTATTGCCCACGATCAGTGTATCGAAAGTGGTATACATCTCCTGCAGAAAACTGCCGATAAAAATGGGGATCGAGAAAAGAATGATACAGCGAAGAACACTGCCGCTGGTCATGTCCATGGTTCGGGTATTCAGGCGCATTTTGGCTCCTTTCTGAGCGGGGTTCGCGGGATGGCGAAAAACTAAAAATAATAATTCACAACAGCTTAATTATACTATGGAGCATGGGAAAAGAAAACTTTTTTTCTTCAAAAAGCTGCTCCGAGTGAAATTGACTTTTGACCGGTTCTGCGATACACTCGGCTTGCATTTGCGAATGAAAAGCGGAGGAATTGAGCGATGAAAAAACTGGTCGCATTTCTGAAAAAAGAACTGATGCTTACGGTATCGGTACTGGCAGCTGTTGCTGCGCTTTTTATCACACCGCCGTCTGCTGCACTGCTGGGTGAGATCGACTGGCGAACTCTGGGCACACTGCTGATGATGCTGCTGGTGCTGGAGGGCTTTAAAAAGGAAGATATTTTCCGCCCGGTGATTCGGATGGCAAGCCGTTTCCAGACCGTGCGCGGGCTCAGCTTTTTCCTGATCTTCGCAGTGTTCTTTTCTTCCATGTTCGTTACGAATGATGTGTCGCTCATCATTTTTGTGCCCCTGACGATCATTCTCCTTCGTATGGGAAAGCTGGAGAAGTACATTCTGCCGGTTATTTCCATGGAAAATATAGCTGCGGTACGAGGCTCTTTGCTTACCCCCTTTGGAAGCCCGCAGAACCTGTTCCTGTATGGCCGTTCCGGCACAACAGCCTGGAACTTTATGCTGCATATGATGCCGCTGTGGATCTTTTCTGCGATTTTGCTGAGTGTATTTATTTGTGTTCTTTACCGCAAGGATCCCAGGCAGCCTATTCATGCCAAAGACGAAGATAATAAAGAATGGCAGCCGGAGCGAAAGCGCCAGCGAGTCGGCTATCTTTTGCTGATGGCCTTTATTATTGCCGTGATCGTTTCCAGAACAGAATTCTGGTACATTGCAGTTGCCCTTGTGCTTGCAGCAGTGTTTCTGCTGGACCGCACACTGTTTGGGCGAGTTGACTATGTGCTGCTGGCTACTTTCCTGTGCTTTTTCGTGTTTTCTTCTTCCATTTCCGGCAATCCGGCAATCTCGGGCTTTCTGCAGCGGTCTGTGGCAGGACATGAATATGCATGGAGCATTTTGCTCAGCCAGGTAATCTCCAATGTGCCGGCATCCATTGTGCTGTGGCCATTTACTACCAATCTTACGGCTCTGCTTTATGGCCTTGATTCTGCCGGCCTTGTGTCAATCATCGGCTCGCTTGCCTCGGTGATCAATTATCGCATCTATGTGCGCGAATATCCCGGCAGAGGGCTTGACTTCCTGCGGGTGTTTACCATTACCAGCCTTGCATTCTTTGCCGTGGTGGTGGTTCCGCAGTATTTCCTGAGCAGCTGGGCGTTTTAATCATAGCTAAAGTTGAAAACTCCGTATCCTTCATTAGGAATACGGAGTTTTTCTGTTTTTGGCTGCCGGAAAAGCAGCAGTTTGAGCCTCTGCGGCAGAGAGCATTTTATGGAATATGCAAGGAAAAACATGCCAAACTTCGGCTTGCATTGCCCAGGCGAAGAAGGTACAATGAAACGGCTAACGAAACTGAACGGACAGGAGCAAAAACATGTTACGTACAATAGTCTGGTTTGCTTATTTTTGGGGATATTTGCTGTTTCACCTGCCGGTGTTAAACCGCGGCCGCAAGGCGCTGAAAGCGGGAAAATGGGATCTCGCCGATGCAATTGCCTATAAACATGTGCCCGAGTGGTGCAATACCCTGGTGAAGCTGGCGGGGGTGGAGATCACTGTGACGGGCAGGGAAAATGTGCCCAATCGGCCCTGTGTATTTGTTGCCAATCACCGCAGCCTTTATGATATTCCCATTATGCTTACGCTGCTGAAGGATCCAATGCCCTTGGTCGCCAAGATCGAAGCCAATAAGTTCCCTATTGTCCGGCGCTGGATGGAGCTGCTGCACTGCCTGTTTTTGGACCGAGCCAACCCCAGACAGGGCATGGAAATTATCAACCAGGCTTCTGAAATCGTGAACAAGGGCTACCATATGGGCATTTTCCCCGAAGGAACACGCTATAAAGGGGAAGAAGGCGGCATGGGCCCGTTCCTTGGAGGGGCTTTCCGTATTGCCTCAAAGAGCAAGGCACCGGTGGTGCCGGTGGTGATCTTTAACAGCCGAGCCTGCCTGGAGGGCGACGGGCACTTTACCATGAAGCCGCAAAAGGTGCAGGTACATATTCTTCCCGCCATTGAAACCGAGGGGATGGATCGCGCAGCACTTAAGGCACTGCCGCAGCAGGTGGAAGAGATCGTGAGGAATGAGCTGAAAGCTGGAACAAAACACTGAGAAGAGACCGGAATGAGCAACGAATTTGACATTAACGATATTCTGGAGGAATTCCGGCTTGAAGAAGCGCCAGCGGAAAAGCAGGCGACCGGTCACAGGCGGAAAATGGCCTCTTCCAAAGAACCGGCGGAGGCAAGGCCAAAGCAGCCACCGGTGAGGAAACAGGTGCAGGCCCAGCCGCAGAGGGAAAAGAAGAAAAAAACAGCTTCCGGCAAACGCAGATTTACCGGGCTGAAGATAACAGCAGCACTGATGGTGCTGATCTTTGCGGCAGTATGCGGTTTTGCAGCCTGGGTCACCCTGAACGGAAAAGTATTTCCCAACGTGTATGCAGATCAAATTGAGCTGAGCGGGCTGAACCGGGCGGAAGCGCTGCAAAAGCTTGCAGACGATGGCTGGACGGCGCGCACCTACAGCACGCTGAACGTAAGCAGCTGGCAGAACGCAGCGGTTTCCATCGAGCCGTTGGAAGCAGGCAGCCTGATCGACAGCGAACACGCAGCGGAAGCGGCACTGCAGGTTGGAAGAGATGGACACATTTTCCATAATCTGGGCAATTACCTGCTTTGCTGGCTGCAGAGCCATGATGTGAACCAGCGGGAGACACCGCTGAATACTGCCTATATCACCACTTGCATCGACCAATTGCAGGCACAGGTGAACGCGGCCGAGGGGGAACTTTACCAACTTAACGAAGCGGATGGCGTTTTGTGCATGGTCAAGGGCAGAGGAAGCCTGAATCTCGACCGTGCAGGGCTGGAAAAAGCCATTGAAGAATGCCTGAACACAGGGGTGACCGAACTGCGGTGGACCCAGCTGGAAGCACAACCGGCATGCCCGGATTTTACTGAAATTCGAGCTGAAATTGCGAGGGAGCCGCGGGATGCCAGACTGGCAGAGGGCTCTGCAGACGTGCTGCCGGAAGAGACAGGCTGCGATTTTGACCCCGCGGCAGCGGAGCAGATCTGGAACAGCACGGAAATTGGCTCTGAGATCCGGATTCCGCTGCAGATCACCCGGCCTGCACTGACGGCGGAAGAACTGAGTGGAAAACTGTTTCACGACCTGCTTGGCGCAGTAACCACAAAGTATAACAATTCTGGCCCGGACCGGTGCAGTAATGTTCGGTTGGCAACTTCGCTTTTGAACGGGCATGTGATCCTTCCGGGGGAGGAGTTTTCCTATAACACGGTGGTCGGTGTGCGCACAGAAGAGGCAGGGTTCAAAATGGCACCGGCATATGCCGGCTATAATGACATTAAGGACGAAATTGGCGGCGGAGTCTGCCAGGTATCCTCCTGCGTTTATGCGGCAGCACTGTTCTCGTTCCTTGAGATCACATCGCATACCAGCCATATTTACCCGCCAAATTATATCCGTATGGGCATGGATGCAACCGTGACCATTCCTGCGGACGGCGGCAGAAGCATTGACCTGAAGTTTAAGAACAATAAAGCCTTTCCCATTAAAATCGTAGGTTACTGCGAAGAGATTGAAGATAATGGCAACGGCAAGCCCTTTCGCACTGTGACAATTGAGATTTGGGGAACGCTGGAAGATGAGGACTATATGCCGATCGAGTTCGACAACACCTATATGAAGGTGTATGACTACGACCGCGTGATCGAGCCTGCCTATCCCGACCGGGAAGGATATGTTATTAAGTTCACGCATGACGAGTGGGGCTTTGAAGATGATTACGGCAAGGGAATTCGCACCCTGACCCACCGCAAGGTTTATGATTCTTCCGGAAAGCTTATAAAAGACGAGATCATCAATCCCACCTATTCTGAAGGCTATGCCATGGATACCTATTACTATAAGGGATAAAAAAAGAAGGAACTGCCCGGCAGTTCCTTCTTTTTTTATGTTTTATGCGATCATTACTTTTGCAGCTTGTTATACTCTACCAGTGCCTTGCCCAGAATATCCATAGCACGGGCAACATCATCGGCATTCAGAACATAGGCAATGCGGATCTCGTTTTTGCCAAGGCCAGGGGTGCCGTAAAAAGGTTCGCCGCAGCTGAACATAACCGTTTCGCCATTGTCGTTGAACTCGTTCAGCAGCCAGGTCTGGAACTTGGCAGAATCGTCTACGGGCAGGGCAGCCATCATGTAGAAGGCGCCGTCCGGGCAGTGGCATACAACCCCGGGCATTTTCTCCAGGCGGGAGAATGCGGCATCGCGGCGTTTTTTATACTCAACACGAACATCTTCAAAATAGGAGGGCTCGGTGGAGTAAAGAGCGGCAGAAGCCAGCTGGTCAACAGTGGAGGAGGCAAGGCGGCACTGTGCCCATTTCATTGCCTGCTGCATAAAGGCAGCGTTCTTGCTCACAAGCAGACCCACACGGGCGCCGCAGGCGGAGAAACGCTTGGAAACAGAGTCGATGATAACGATGTTCTCTTCATAACCGGGGAACTGCAGAGCGGAGTGGAGCGGCTCGCCGTTGTAAGTGAACTCACGATATACCTCGTCGCAGATGATAAACAGATCATGTTCCTTGGCAATATCCAGCATCAGCTTCAGCTGGTCCTGCGTGAGCACAGCGCCGGTGGGGTTGCCGGGGTTGGTGATAACAATGGCACGGGTGTGCTCGTTGATGCATGCTTCCACGCGGGCGCGGTCGGCATAAAAATAACCTTCTTCTGCGCAAGTGGTGAGAGGATGGATCTTACCGCCGGTCAGTGTGACTGCGGTGTGGTAGTTGGGATAATAAGGCTCGGGGATAATGACCTCGTCGCCGTCGTCCAATACGCAGGCGAATGCGGCCTGGTAGGCCTCGCTGCCGCCGTTCATGGGAAGAATACTGCTGCGATCCAGATCAATGCCGATGTTGGCATAGTAGCCCTTTACGGCGTCCAGCAGCTCGGGAACTCCGGGAGACGGAGCATATTCCAGAACCGGAGCATCAAAGTTTTTCAGTGCTTCGTAGTAGGCAGCAGGAGTTTTGATATCCGGCTGACCGATGTTCAGATGATAGATCTTAATTCCGCGCTTTTCTGCGTCGGCTGCAATGCCGTTGAAAACACGCATGGGGGAGAGCCCGCAGGCTTCAATCTTTGAAGAAAACTTCATAATGATAACCTCAGATTCTTATATAAATTATATAAATAAAATAACGCAAGTATCTTATCACCCGCTACCGGGGAATGCAAGAAAAAACGGGCAGAATCATAAAGGATTGTATGCTTTGTATACTCCAAAAGGGATATAAGCCAACAGAATGAATAAATTGAATAAATATTCACCGGAAATATGCATATTCACGGGTAATGGCCAATGCTAAACATGGAATTGGCCTCAAATTTGCTGCGTTTCCGGCGGAAAAGCATTTTATGCTTGACTATTTTTTATGCATGAGTTACTATAACCGAGTACTTTTTAAGTACAAATTCAACAAAGCTCTGCGCGTGCAGAGCGGGAAGGACAAAAATGAAAAAATATACCAAAATCATGGCTCTGATCCTTGTCGCAGTGATGATGGTTGCTGTTTTAGCCGGCTGCGGCAGCAAGAAGGCCACCTCTAAGTTAGACGCCATCAAAAAGAATGGCAAGCTGATCGTTGCAACCGACGCAACCTGGGCTCCCTTCGAGTACATCGGAGCTGACGGCGCAGCAGCTGGCTGCGACATGGAGCTGGCTCAGTACATCGCAGATGCTCTTGGCGTAAAGCTTGAGATCATGAACATCGCTTTCGACTCCATCGGACCTGCTCTGATCAACGGCGAAGCTGACCTGGGCCTGGCTGCAATCACTGCTACCGACGAGCGCAAGGAAACTCTGGACTTCTCCGAGCCCTACATCGTTTCCGAGCAGTACAT
>JAKSSN010000039.1 GCA_024403095.1 Oscillospiraceae bacterium | reverse complement strand
TCGAAGCTCCTGTGCGCTTTCCAAAGCGGATAAGGAGTATGCAAAAAAAACAGGACGGGAAACGCTACGGCGCCATGCTGAGGATTTTATTCGTGCCCGCCTGGCACCGGCAGACCTGCCGAACGATGGAAAGCAGACCCCTATGCGGGGACACCCGGTATTTCTTGCCCAGCATGCCTGCGCCTGCTGCTGCCGCGGCTGCCTGCAGAAATGGTATAAAATACCGCCTGGCCGCGAGCTTACTCCTGCGCAGCAGCAGAAAATCGTGAACCTGCTGATGGCGTGGATCGACCGCCAAATGAAAGAAGATTATTAAAAAACCGCCCATTTGGGCGGTTTTTTGTTTTAGGATAGAATCAATCAACGCGCTCGGAACCAAAGAAGAACAGTGCCACGGTGCCGGGACCGGTGTGTGCGCCAATGGTGGTGCCGATCCAGTTGATCTCAACTTTGCCGTTAAGATTGGGGAAGCTTGCCTCAACAAGGCTGGCGACAGCACGGGCATCTTCAAGGCAATCCGCCTGGCTCATGTAGCATTTGCCGCTGTAGCCGGTGCCGTCCTGTGCGTTTTCCACCATTTTGGAAACAATTTCTTTGATCACGCGCTTTTTGGTGCGGATCTTGAAACGGGGGATCAGATGGCCCTGAAAGTCAACGTTCATCAGGGGGCAGATCTCAAGCAGACCGCCGAACATGGCGCTGGCCTTGGAAATGCGGCCGCCCTTAACAAAGAAAGTGAGGTCAGAGGAGAAGAACCAGTGATGAACGCGCAGCTTGTTGGCTTCGATCCAGGCAACCAGCTGTTCGCAGCTGAGACCCGCATCACGCTGGTCGGCAGCAGCGTCCATCAGCAGGCCAAAACCGGCGGATGCGGCAAGAGAATCGATTACATTGATGCTGCAGTCGGGATAACGCTCGCGGATAATGGCGGCAGCGCCGCATGCGGAGTTGTAGGAACCGCTGATGCCGGAGGAAAGGCAGCAGTGCACGATATCCTTGCCTGCGGCAGCGAAGGGCTCGAAGTAATTTACGTATTCTTCAATGTTTACCTGGCTGGTGCTGGGATCATGACCTTCGCGCAGCAGCTGGTAGAACTGATCAAAGGGAATGGTTTTGCCCAGATCGTCGGGGTGATCCACTCCGTCAAGAGAAAAGTGGAAGCAGATATAGCTGAGGTTGCGGCTGGCAAGATGCTCTGCGCTGATATCGGCGGTGGATTCGCAGCTGAGAATATATTCTTTCATATTTGTTCTCCTTCGTCTAAAAGAGTTTTCATCGTAGTTTAATCGTATACCCGAACGGGAAAAAAGACAATCTACAAAGTAAAAAGCGCGGATAGAATCGTTCATTCCGCGCTCTACTCTCAGTAGAATTTCTTTTTAGCTGTTGGGCAGCTGCCCGTTTTCGGCCGAATCTGCAGGAGCGCCTGTTTTGCCGGGCCGATGGTGGTTTCGCCGCTTCACGTTGCAGCCCATGAATACCAGAACGATCGCCGGAACCAGCAGAAGGAAAAACTGCCACTGAACCTGGGGAACAAAACAAAATACGCAAATAAACAGGCAGATGATGAAAAGGGAAAGCGCGTAGGGAAGGTGCCGGGCCTTTTTCAGGGAACAGTCCAGAATAAAATACACCAGCACATCCACGGTAATTCCGGGAAGAAATACGCGAGGTTCCACAATGTTCAGCATCCACAGCACAATAAACACCGTAAGAGGAATGGTCATTACACCGATCAGGGTAATGGCAATTACCATGTTTACACTGTAACGGGGCTGTTTGTCGATTTCCTCGGGAGTGACAGGGGCTTCCCATTTATCGTGGGAGGTAAGAATGTAATCGACGGTAACACCAAAAATTTCTGCCAGCTGCGTGAGCACATAGGCATCGGGGATGGCATCGCCGCGCTCCCATTTGGAGATGCTTTTATCGGAATAGTTGATCTTTGCGCCAAGCTCGGCCTGCGTCAGCCCCGCGTCAGTCCGCAGACGAATCAGATTGCTGGCAGAAACAAGCTTGAGTTCAGACAGTTCCAAACATTACACCCCCTTGCGGTTAAAATAGAAATAATAGTACGAATAAGAATACCATGAGAAGGGGGCATGTTTCAAGCACGGAAATCAGAAATAATGGTTGCTGAAGAAACGGGAATGGTATAAGATGCAGGTTATAAAAAATGTTTGGCAGTGTTCAAAACACAACAAAACGAATACAGGAGGTATTCATAAAGCCCATGAAAAAAATGAATGTCTGCCTTGTAAACGATTCTTTCCCGCCGCTGATCGATGGCGTTGCAAACGCGGTGGTGAATTACGCAGAGGTAATCAACCGGGAACTTGGTTCCGCTTCTGTGGTAACGCCTTTTTACCCCAATGCAGATGATGCCGCATATCCGTTTCCGGTGATCCGCTACCCCAGCCTTGATTTTACAAAATTTGTAGGTTATCGCGCAGGAATGCCTTTTTCCCCGGAAACCGCTGAGCAGATAGAAAAAAGCGGCTTTGATGTGATTCATTCTCATTGTCCGGTTACTTCTACCATGCTTGCACGTACCATGCGGGAAAGCATTCATGCACCCATTATTATCACCTATCACACAAAGTTTGATGTGGACATTGCAAATGCGATTCGAGGCAGATACCTTCAGCAAAAAGCCACAGAACTGCTGGTGAGGAACATCTCGGCTTGTGACGAGGTGTGGACAGTCAGCCGCGGCGCCGGTGAAAATCTGCGCAGCCTCGGCTATGAGGGCGACTACATCGTAATGCCGAACGGCGTGGATTTCACGCGGGGAAGAGTAAGCGAGAAGCAGGAGGCAAAAGTGACCTGCGGCCTGGACTTGCCGAAAGAGGTCCCGGTGTTTTTGTTTGTGGGAAGAATGATGTGGTACAAGGGGATACGCATTATTCTTGATGCGCTGAAAATACTGAAAAACAAAGAAAAACAGTTTCGCATGGTGTTTATTGGCGGCGGGGGCGACCGGGATGAAATTATTGCCTATGCCGAGCAGCTGCAGCTGACAGACTGCACCTTTTTTATTCCGCCGATTCATGACCGCGATACCATCCGCGCCTGGTACTGCCGGGCAGATCTGTTTCTGTTTCCTTCCACCTTCGATACAAATGGGCTGGTGGTTCGGGAAGCGGCAGCCTGCGGACTAGCCAGTATGCTGATCCGGGGAAGCTGCGCAGCTGAGGACTCAACCGACAGCGTGGACGGGATCCTGATTGAAGAAAACGCAGAGGCGATGGCACAGGCACTGCTGCAGGTGATGGATCACCGGGAGCTGATGAGCTGGATGGGAAAAAATGCATCGGAGAGCCTGTACATGTCCTGGGAGGACTCCGTAAAGAATGCCTACGAGCGATATGGAACGGTTGTAGAGAACTACCGCAGCGGAAGGTGCCCCAGCCACGAAAAGCTTACGGACGAAATGTTTGCCCGTACGGGCCAGGCACTGGAGCTTCTGAATCGAAACCGAAACCGCCGGCAGGCTGCAATAGAACGGATCCAGGAAGAGTACAGAGACATCCGTACAGAAATTGAGACAGACCGTGAACTTCTGCTGAATGAATGGAAAGATGGCCGCAGCCGTATCCGTGAAGACCTGGAAGAGGTGCGATCCGAGCTTCGGGCACGGGAAAAGCACCTGTCAGAAGAGCTGGAAGAGATCATAGATCGGTTCCTTTAAGCGGGAACAGATCTGCGCAGAAATATATAGAATAGAAAAATCTAACAACAAGGAGTAATGAATCATGGTATCACAGGAAATGTATCGTTTGGGAGCAAACAGATCCTGCATTCGCGACCTGTTTGAGTACGGCCTGAAAAAAGCCGCAGAGATCGGCAAAGAAAATGTATATGACTATTCTCTGGGCAATCCCTCGGTTCCCGCACCGGAACAGGTGAACGAGACCATTCGGGACCTCAGCCTGGGGGACAGCCTGGCTCTGCATGGCTACACACCCGCTCCCGGAGCAATGGATGCCCGTGAGGCAGTAGCACAGGACCTTACCGCCCGTTTCGGCATGCCGATCGCCGGTGCAGATATCTTTTTCCATTGCGGAGCAGCTCCTGCGCTGGTATCTGTGCTGCGCGCTCTGGCAGTTGATGGCAGCGAGGTGATCACCCCTGCACCGTTTTTCCCCGAGTACCGTGTGTTCAGCGAGGGAGCCGGCCATAAATTTGTAGTGATCCCCGCAGAGGAAAAAACATTTCAGATCGACCCGGAAGCTTTCCGCAGCGCAGTGAATGAGCACACCCAGGCCATCATTCTCAATTCTCCGAACAATCCCTCCGGCGTGGTCTACAGTGAAGAGACCCTTAAGGCAATTGCAGCGATCCTGGAAGAAAAGGAAGCGGAATACGGCCATCCGATTTATATCATTGCCGATGAACCTTACAGAGAACTGGTATATGAAGGGCTGAAGGTTCCTTTTATTCCCAATCTTTACCGCAATACGGTGGTGTGCTATTCCTGGTCCAAGTCCCTTTCCCTGCCCGGTGAGCGCATCGGCTATGTATGCATTCCCCAGCAGACGGAAGACCACGATGCGCTGTTTGCCGCTATGGCTGGCGCTGCCCGTGCAGCCGGCCATGTGTGCGCACCTTCTCTTCAGCAGCAGATCGTCCGCCATTGTGTGGGCATCATGCCGAATATCGAAGCCTATGACCGCAACCGCAAGCTCCTTTACGAAAAGCTGACGGAATACGGCTACAGCTGTGTTAAGCCCCAGGGCGCCTTTTATATGTTTGTAAAGGCTCCGGGCGGTGATGCGAAGGCTTTTTCTGATGCTGCAAAAGAACTGAATCTGCTGGTGGTTCCCGGCGCGGACTTTGGCTGCCCCGGCTTCTTCCGGCTCAGCACCTGTGTCAGTTATGACATGATCGTGCGCAGCCTGCCGGCATTTGAACAGGCGATCCGCAAGTTCTGCTGATGCATATTCCGAAAAGCGAGAGCAGCGCGCTGGATATCCTGCGCTTTGAAGAGGCACTGGCGGCCTCCGGCTGCAGCGGTGCTTACGATCCAGATACCTGGCTGTATGTACCGGATTTTTACACGGAATACCGTTATATCCTTGGCAGAAAGGGAAAAAATCCCCTGATCTGCATCGGCATCAATCCGTCTACGGCGGAACCGGATAACCTGGATAATACGCTGAAATCTGTGTCGCGTATCGCTGCCGGGAATGCCTACGACAGCTGGATCATGTTCAACGTGTATGCGCAGCGGGCAACACGGCCGGACGATATGGACCGGGAAATGAACCGTACTCTGCATGCAGAGAATATGGCTGCCTTTGAATATATCCTTTCGCATGTGGGAGAGGGAATCAGGCCGGCGGTTTGGGCGGCATGGGGCGCAATCATAGAAAAAAGACCTTATCTGAAAGAATGCGTGAAAGATATGGTGCAGCTGGGAGAACGTTACAATGCCGTGTGGCTGAAAGCAGGGCAATGCTCCAAAAAGGGGCACCCGCATCACCCGCTGTATTTACGCAAGGATGAGAAGACCGAACCCTTTGACATTCAGAACTACCTGGAGGCACTATGATAGAACTGCAGAAACAGTTGAGCGCTTTTGTTCCCTGCTGCGAACAGGAGGAACATGACCGGGAGGTGATCTGCAATTACCTTGCAGACAACCCGAATGCTTTTTCCCGCAGTGATCAGATCGCGCATATGACCGCATCCGCATGGATCGTAAATCAAAACCGCACCAAAGTACTGATGGTGTACCACCGCATTTATAATTCCTGGAGCTGGACCGGCGGACATGCCGACGGTGAAACAGATCTTCTGGCGGTTGCTCTGCGAGAGGCGCGGGAGGAAACCGGGATCACGGAGGTAAGGCCGGTAAGCGAAGCAATTTATTCGCTGGAGGTGCTTACTGTGGATGGGCATGAGAAAAAAGGGAGCTATGTGCCAAGCCACCTGCACCTGAATGTCACCTACCTGCTGGAGGCAGACGACGGCCAGGAGCTGAGCGTATGCGAGGAGGAAAACACAGCGGTGGCATGGTTCACTCTGAAAGAAGCCCTGAAAGCATCCTCCGAGCCCTGGTTTGTGGAGCGGATCTACCGGAAACTGAATGCAAAACTGAAGGCTTTTTAAACTTTTTTGAAACAGTATTATTTCTGATTGCTTTTTTTAGTACTTGTGTGTAATATAATAGAATCACGGCCAAGGCCGAATAATCGTGGAGGTATTTATCATGGCATATGTTATCAGTGACGAGTGCCTGTCCTGCGGCGCATGCGCAGCACAGTGCCCTGCAGAAGCAATCGATATGGGCGAGATGCACTACGAAATCGATGCAGACAAGTGCCTGGACTGCGGTGCTTGCGCAGCACAGTGCCCTGCAGAAGCAATTGCTCAGGGCTAATTGTCTGAATACAGTTTTGTAACAGAATGTAGGGGCGAGTGACTCGCCCCTTTTCTGTTTGTTTGGGGAGAAATTGGAGTTATGAAACAGAGTTTTGAACTTTGGAGCGGCGGACCCGTGTTTACCCAGGCGGAGCACGTGCGTCTGAGCACCGACAGCGTGCTGCTGGCAAACTTTGCCAATATACCCTCCCTGCGCAAGGGCATCGATCTTGGCTGCGCGTCGGGTGCAATCGGGCTGATCTTGCTGGCAAACCATGAAAAACTTCATATGACAGGGCTTGAAATTGTGCCGGAGGCAGTTGAAACCGCCCGTAAAAACATGGAAGAAAACGGCTACAGCGAACGCAGCTGCATTGTGGAGGGTGATTTGAGGAATGTGAAACAGCTGTTCACTCCCGGCAGCTTTGACCTGGTAACGGCAAATCCCCCCTATTTTTCAGAAGGAAGCGGAATGACTTCACCGATAAGCGGAAGGGACGCCGCCAGGGGAGAGTTGAAATGTACACTGGAAGATGTGTGCCGTGCTGCCGCGATGCTTTGCCGCACAGGCGGCGCCTTTTGCGTGGTTCACCGGCCGGAGCGTTTGGCAGAGCTGATCCGCTGCGTTTCGGCCTGCGGGTTTGAACCGAAACGGCTGCGGCTCGTTTGCGAGCAGGCGGACCGTGCACCAAACCTGGTGCTGCTGGAAAGCCGCCGCGGCGGAAGACCGGGGCTGAAGATTGAACCGCTGCTCGTGCTGAAAGAGCGGGATGGTTCTGAAAGTGAGGAATACCGTCGGATCTATCGGCGCTGAGGTGGACGATGAAGCAGAAAATACAGATTACTGCGGCAGAACTGAAAACAGCTGCTTACCTGCTGATGATCCTGAATCATGTGATGTATGCGCTGTTCCCTAAAATTCCCGGAGCTCCTGCATGGGTGTCAGAGATCCACTGGTTTATTACGCGGCCAAGCTTTGTGCTGTTTGCCTTTCTGCTGAGCGAGGGAATGGTATATTCCCGCAACAGGCACAAATATCTGGCAAGGCTTGGTTTGCTTGCACTGCTTTCCGAGATTCCCTTTGACCTTGCGCTGCATGGTGGCATATGGGTAAGCGGATCGCAGAATGTGTTTTTTACACTGTTTCTTGCAGCTTTTGCAATAACAGCTGCCGAAGAGCTGGAGAATGAAGAAAGCATGCGCGCCGGAATCTGCCTGGCAGCGTGTGCAGCAGCGGTCCTGCTGCGGTCAGATTATGATGCGCTGGGGGTTGCACTGGTACTTGTTTTTTATTATTACCGGCACCAGCGGGGGAAATGCCTGTTTCTGGCAGCGTGCCTGCTGTTTTTCGGAATGGGAGCAAAGGCACTCTGGGATCTGCGCAGCTATGGATGGCTGTGGGATCGAGCCTGGTATTATGGAGCAATGGAGCTGCACGGCGCGCTTGCGTTTCCCCTGATCCTGTTATACCATGGAGAAAAGGGAAGACAGCTGCCAAAGAGCATATATTATGCCATTTATCCGGTGCATCTGCTGCTGATTGCACTGATTAAGGCGGTGAGGTAAAACACCCCGCTGCATTCCCCCATAAGATTGCTGAAATATAAAAAAGGCGGTATTGTGTATGCCGAATATAATTGATATCACAGACTTTATGGCCCCTGAGCTGGATGTGTATGCGCGCCTGACGGAGGCACAGCTCTATAATCGCCGCTTTCCCGAAGATGGGCTGTTTATTGCAGAGAGCCCCATCGTGATCGAGCGAGCCCTGGATGCGGGCTATGAGCCGGTTTCTATGCTGATGGAGCGCAAGCATGTAGAACGCCAGGCGGCGGAAGTAATTGCGCGCTGCGGTGAAATACCGGTGTTTACTTCAACCCTGGAGGTACTTACCCAGCTTACCGGTTTTCAGCTGACCCGCGGTGTCCTCTGCGCGATGCATCGAAAAAAGCTGCCCGCACCGGAGGAGATCTGTGCCGGAGCAAGGCGCATTGCAGTGCTGGAAAATATCATGAATCCCACCAATGTTGGCGCAATCTTTCGCAGCGCGGCTGCACTGAATATGGATGCGGTGCTCCTGACACCCGCCTGCAGCGACCCGCTCTATCGCCGCAGTGTTCGCGTGAGCATGGGAACTGTGTTCCAGATCCCCTGGACTTATATTGGCGATGAAATGGAAGACTGGCCGGGACCCGGGCTGGAGCGGCTGCGGGCAATGGGGTTCCGTACCGCTGCAATGGCTTTGCGGGATGATTCTGTTTCGGTTGATGATGCGGGCCTGATGGCAGAGAAAAAACTTGCCGTTGTGCTGGGAACCGAAGGCGAGGGACTTGCAGACCAGACGATCGCCGACTGCGATTACACGGTACGTATCCCCATGTCGCACGGAGTGGATTCCCTGAATGTGGCTGCTGCAAGCGCGGTGGCATTCTGGCAGCTTGGAAGATAAAAAAAGATTCCGAAGCAGAACACTTCGGAATCTTTTTTTGTTTATGGATTATTTGCTTTCCTTCAGCATGTCGCGGATCTCGGTGAGAAGTTTGACATCAGCGGGAGGCTCAGGAGGAGCTGCGGGCTTTTCTTCTTCCTTTTTCTTGCCGGCTTCGCTCAGCTTGTTGATGCCCTTTACAATAAAGAACACAACCAAAGCAATCAGCAGGAAGTTGATGATGCTCTGAATAAAAGCACCGTAACGAAGTGCGGTTTCAGCGACATCGCCTTCGGCAGCGCGAATAACGATCTTGAGATCGGAGAAGTTGATGCCGCCGATGATCAGGCTGATGATGGGCATAACAACATCGTTGACCAGAGAAGTGACGATGGAGGTGAAAGCACCGCCGATGATCACACCAACAGCCAGGTCAAGAACGTTGCCGCGAGAAATGAATTTTTTGAATTCAGAAAACATGGCTTTTCTCTCTTTCAGTTAATATTTATGGAATCAATAACAGAAACCATGTGGTTCCTGCCCGTAATGCAAGCATATTATCGGGCAAAACGAAGGTTACGTCAAGCCTAATTTGCGGCTGCAAAAGCTTAGGGTGGCAATTCAGGCCGAACAGAGTTATAGTGTGAAGAAAGCAAGTTGAAAACTTCCGGTGAGGAGCAGCAGAAATGAACCTGATGATCGCTATTGATGAACGCTGTGCCATGCAGTTTAATGGCCGCCGCCAGAGCAGAGACCGCGAACTGATCCGCCGCATCCTGCAGCAGACGAGTGGAAAAAAGCTGTGGATATGCCCGGATTCTGCGGAGCTGTTTGAAGGTGTGGAGAACGCAAACATCGCTGTTTCGGAAGCAGCTGCGGAAATGGCAGGAGAAGGGGAATTTTGTTTTGTGGAAAACCCGCCGCTTTCCTGCATGCTGCCCCGAATCGAACGTTTTTTTGTTTACCGGTGGAACCGAAAGTATCCCGGAGATGTTTTTCCTGATCTTCGCCCCTGGGAGGCGGAGGAATGGAAGCTGGAAAACAGCTGCGAGTTTGCAGGGTATTCCCATGAGCAGATCACAGAAGATATTTACATCCGAATGGAACCTACAGGAGAGAACTGAAATGAATTCAAAAATGAAAAAGATCCTTTCCACAGTCGCCGCCCTGGTGATCCTGATCCTGGCGGTATTGAACTGGTTGGGCGGTGAAAATGATCAGCCGGAAGTTCCCGCAGCACAGGCACCGGCAGCGGCGGTTCAGCAAACCGGCCCGATAGAAGAACAAAATGGGCAAACAGAGCTGCAGGAGGCTGCTGACGGGGCGTTTTCACTTTCCCAGGTTCCGGAATGGACGGGAGAATATACCGATTACTTTGCAGTGATCAACAATAACGTCCCTTATTTCACACCGGCGGAACTGGAAGAGGCAAAATCTGCCTACGAATTCTACAGCGAGCTGGATCCGCTTGGCCGCTGCGGCCCTGCGATCGCAAGCGTGGGCAGAGAGCTGATGCCTACGGAAGCCAGGGGAAGCATCAGCAGTGTGCATCCTACCGGCTGGGTCAATGAAAGCTATGAGTTTATTAACGGGAAAAAGATCTATAACCGCAGTCACCTGCTTGGCTACACGCTTACGGGAGAAAATGCGAACGAAAAGAATCTGATCACCGGCACGCGCTATCTGAATGAAGACGGAATGATCCCCTTTGAAAATATGGTAGAGGACTATGTAAAAGAAACGGGAGGCCATGTGCTTTACCGGGTAACACCGATTTTTGAGGGAGATAACCTTGTAGCTTCCGGTGTGCTTATGGAAGGCCAGTCGATTGAAGACGGCGGCAAAGCGGTGCAGTTCAACGTATTCTGCTATAATGTGCAGCCAGGCTGCATCATTGATTATGCCAGTGGGGAGAATACTGCGGCACCCTATGAACTTCCTGCCGGAGCAGCGGAGCAGGACTATGTTCTGAATGTAAACAGCAAAAAGTTCCATCTGCCTGCCTGCAGCGGAGCGCAGGATATGAAAAAAGACAACCGGGGTGAAATGCACTGCGCACGGGAATTCCTGCTGAAAGTTGGGTATAAGCCCTGCAGCAGCTGCAATCCGTGAAGCGGTACGGAAGGAAATGCTCAAGCTTGAAACCGTGAGATATTTCTGCTATAGTGGTTAGGAATGACGGCTGATGGCGGTGCCATGGCCAGAACAGGTTTGGAGAATGGAAAGATGCTGGAATTAAAGAATATCTCCTTCGGCGTAAATGATGAGAAGGGTGAAAAAGAAATTATCCGTGATGTAAGCTTTGTTGTGGCGGATAATCAGTTTACTGTGATTACCGGCCCGAACGGCGGGGGCAAGTCTACCCTGGCAAAGATCATTGCCGGAATTGAAAAGCCTACGGCCGGCCGCATTTATTTTAACGGAGAGGATATTACCGACAAGAGCGTGACAGAACGCGCAAGGCTGGGCATCAGCTATGCATTTCAGCAGCCGGTTCGTTTTAAAGGAATTCAGGTCATTGACCTGCTTCGCATCGCTGCGGGAAAAAATCTCTCAGTTTCCGAGGCATGTGCTTATCTGTCGGAAGTTGGCCTCTGCGCCCGCGACTATGTGGACCGTGAAGTAAACGCCAGCCTTTCCGGCGGCGAGCTGAAGCGAATCGAGATTGCAACCCTGCTTGCCAGAGGCACTCAGTTCTCTGTGTTTGACGAGCCGGAAGCAGGTATTGACCTTTGGAGCTTCCAGAGCCTGATCAAGGTGTTTGAGCGTATGCAGACCCGTCAGGAAAAGGGGAGCATCCTGATCATTTCCCACCAGGAGCGTATTCTGGACATTGCGGACCAGATCATTGTGATCGCGGCAGGCAAAGTAAGCAAGACCGGCAAGAAAGAAGAGATCCTCCCCACATTGCTGGGCACTTCGGCAGCGGTCAACGCATGCGAAGCACTGACAGAAGGAGGCAAGGCATAAATGGACGCCATACAGAAAAGATTGCTGATGGAGGTTGCCGACCTCCATGGAACTCCGGAAGGGGCCTATAATATTCGTGCCAATGGCGAAATGGCTGCCCGCAGCACCACAGCGAATATCGACATCGTATCCAAGGCCGATGTGAGCGGCATTGATATCATCATCAAGCCCGGTACCAAAAATGAGAGTATCCATATTCCCGTGGTCATGAGCAAATCCGGCTTGAAGGAAATGGTATACAACGATTTTTACATCGGTGAGGACAGTGATGTAATAATTGTTGCAGGCTGCGGCATTGATAACTGCGGCGGCCAGGACAGCGAACACGATGGCCTGCATCGTTTCTTTGTGGGCAAGAACGCAAAAGTGAAATATGTGGAAAAGCACTACGGCTCCGGCGACGGAACCGGCAAGCGCATCCTGAATCCGGGCACAGAAGTGCACATGGAGGAAGGCAGCTACATGGAAATGGAAATGGTGCAGATCAAGGGCGTAGACTCAACGGAGCGCAAAACCGTAGCTGATCTTGCAGCCGACGCAAAGCTGATCGTTCGGGAGCGCCTGATGACCCATGGCGACCAGACCGCTGTGAGTGAATACCAGGTGAATCTGAATGGAAAAGGCGCCAGAGCGGATGTGGTTTCCCGCAGCGTGGCAAAAGACAGCAGCTATCAGCGCTTTGATTCCCGCATCACAGGCAATGCACCCTGCAGCGGACATACCGAGTGCGATGCAATCATGATGGACAATGCCCGGATCCTTGCCATCCCGCAGCTGGAGGCAAATGACCTGGATGCTGCACTGGTACACGAAGCTGCCATTGGAAAGATCGCCGGCGAGCAGCTGATCAAGCTGATGACGCTTGGCCTGGATGAACAGCAGGCCGAAGAACAGATCATCAACGGATTCCTGAAATAAACACATAAAAAAGCTTCATTCGCGGCAAGCGAATGAAGCTTTTTTTGTTATTCCGGTCATTCAATCAGAGCAATCAATTCCTCACGGCTCAGTGTGCCCAGGGATTCGCCGCTGCCGCTGATGATCTCGTCTGCGAGATCCTGCTTCAGCTCCTGCATGTTCTGGATCTTCTCTTCAATGGAGTTTTTGGCGATCAGCTTGAATACGGTTACCGGCCGGGTCTGGCCAATGCGGTGGGCACGGTCGGTTGCCTGATTTTGAGCAGCTGCGTTCCACCAGGGATCATAATGGATCACAATATCGGCTCCGGTCAGGTTAAGGCCGGTTCCGCCCGCTTTCAG
>JAKSSN010000038.1 GCA_024403095.1 Oscillospiraceae bacterium | reverse complement strand
CTGTGCGCAGATAACATTGTTGCTCAGGCAAAAGAGATCTGCGGCAAATAAGCGATAATTACAGAACCAATACCAGCACCCACCTGCAGTTTTGTCTGCAAGTGGGTGTTTTGCTGACCGGAACCTGGGATGACAGGGAGGAAAATGCAAAAAAATTCAAAAAATAAAATATTATCTAAATACCTATTGACACAGTAGGTAAATAGGAGTAAATTAACTTCATCAGATTTGAGCAGACCCAAGGAAAGGAGCAGAAGAAGATGAAACGAGCAGTCACCGGCTACAAGTTCAGCATGTGTTCTTATCGAATGCGTTACTCCCGGGCATATCCACATGGCCAGGTGCATTCGTTTACCTTGTGATGCGCCGATACAGCATATTTTGCACATGCAAAATAGAATGAAAGCCATTTGCCCGGGAGCCTGATGCAGTGCCCCGGTTTTTTTGCGCTCAGATTGATTCGATTCCAACCATATGATACATAAACATTCATTACATAAATAACAAAAAGGAGATTACGATCATGTCTAATTATAAATTTGAAACTCTGCAGCTTCACGTTGGCCAGGAACAGCCCGATCCCGCTTCGGATGCCCGTGCAGTTCCCATCTATGCCACAACTTCTTATGTGTTCCGCAACAGCCAGCATGCGGCAGACCGTTTTGGCCTGGCAGATGCCGGCAACATTTATGGCCGCCTGACCAACAGCACCCAGGGCGTGTTTGAGCAGCGTATTGCAGCTCTGGAAGGCGGCGTAGCCGGTCTTGCAGTTGCTTCCGGTGCAGCAGCCATCACCTATACTCTGCAGGCACTTGCTAAAGCAGGCGAGCACATTGTGGCTCAGAAGACCATTTATGGCGGAACCTCCAACCTGCTGGCGCATACGCTTCCCCTGTATGGCATTGAGGCCAGCTTTGTAGACGCTCACAACCTGAGCGAAGTGGAAGCCGCCATTCAGAGCAACACCAAAGCAATCTACATCGAGACCCTGGGTAACCCCAATTCCGATATTCCTGATATCGATGCCATTGCAGACATCGCACACCGCCATGGTCTGCCCCTGGTAATCGATAATACCTTCGGCACCCCTTATCTCATCCGCCCCATTGAGCACGGCGCAGATATCGTGGTTCATTCCGCCACCAAATTCATCGGCGGCCACGGCACCACTCTGGGCGGCGTGATCGTGGATGGCGGCAACTTTGACTGGGCAGCAAGCGGCAAATATCCCTGGATCTCCGAGCCGAACCCCAGCTACCATGGCGTGAAATTCACCGATGCTGCCGGCCCCGCTGCTTTTGTCACTTATATTCGTGCCATTTTGCTGCGCGATGAAGGCGCCTGCATTTCTCCCTTTGCAGCATTCCTTCTTCTGCAGGGCACCGAGACGCTCAGCCTGCGCCTGGAACGCCACGCAGAAAATGCAAAGAAGGTAGTGGACTACCTGGTAAAGCACCCGAAAGTTGCCAAGGTCAACCATCCCAGCCTGCCGGATCACCCCGACCATGCCCTGTACGAAAAGTATTTCCCCAATGGCGGCGCATCGATCTTCACCTTTGAGATCAAGGGCGGCCAGGAAGAAGCCTTTAAGTTCATCGACAGCCTGAAGATCTTCTCTCTGCTGGCCAACGTTGCAGATGTAAAGAGCCTGGTCATCCATCCCGCCACCACCACGCACTCTCAGCTGACGGATGAGGAACTGGCAGATGTAGGCATCAGCCGCAGCACCATTCGTCTTTCCATCGGCACAGAGCATATCGATGATATCATTGCCGACCTGGAGCAGGCACTTGCTGCTGTGTAAAATACACGGCAAAGAAGGGCACATCTTGTAGTGAATCTTAAAAAAGTCACTAGATAATGCTTTCCCTTTTTTTAGGGACATGATATAATCTGTGCAAAATAGCATATTCGAAACGAAATAACTACGCAGGAGGATTTTATCATGCTCAAGGAAAACAAAATTCTGATCGGTAAGGGAGAAAATCCCGTTTACCTTCTTCCCAAAATGGCAAACCGCCACGGCCTGATCGCCGGCGCTACCGGTACCGGTAAAACCGTTACCCTCAAGGTTCTGGCAGAAGGCCTCTCCGACATGGGTGTTCCCGTGTTCCTGGCCGACGTGAAGGGCGATGTCAGCAGCATTGCTTCTGCAGGCGAGAAAAGCGCCAAAACGCTCAGCCGCCTGGAGACCTGCGGTATCGAGGCCGATGATTTTGCCATGAAGGGCTACCCGACCCGTTTTTGGGATGTGTTTGGCGAAGGCGGCATCCCCGTGCGTGCCACCATCAGCGATGTTGGCCCTGTCCTGCTCAGCCGTCTGCTTGGCCTTACTGAAATTCAGGCAGGTGTTCTGAACATCACCTTCCACATTGCCGACGATAATGGCCTCCTGCTGATCGACCTGAAGGATCTGCGCAGCATGCTGCAGTTTGTGGCAGAAAATCGCGCAGCCATCACCACCACCTATGGCAACGTAAGCGCACAGAGCATCGGCGCAATCCAGCGCGCTCTGCTGGCTCTGGAAGATGCCGGCGGCGATAAGTTCTTCGGCGAACCCATGCTGGACATCAACGACTGGTTCAAGACTGCCCCCGACGGACGCGGCATCATCAATATTCTGCACTGCGTGGAGCTTGCACAGCACCCCCTGCTGTACGCAACCTTTATGCTTTGGATGCTGGGAGAACTGTACGAGACCCTGCCCGAAGTCGGCGACCTGGATAAGCCCAAGTTTGTCTTCTTCTTTGATGAAGCACACATGCTCTTCAACGGCGCACCCAAGAGCCTGGTGGAAAAAGTCACTCAGGTGGTCAAGCTCATCCGTTCCAAGGGCGTTGGCATCTACTTTATCACTCAGGTTCCCTCCGATGTTCCTGATTCCGTGCTTTCCCAGCTGAATAACCGCATCCAGCATGCTCTGCATGCCTACACTCCCGCCGAGCAGAAGGCAGTGCGCGCAGCCGCTCAGAGCTTCCGCGCCAACCCCGCTTTCAAGACCGAAGATGCAATCGCTGCACTGGCAACCGGCGAGGCTCTGGTTTCTATGCTGGACGAGACTGGCGCTCCCTGCATTGTGGAACGTGCTGTGATCTGCCCGCCTCAGAGCAGCTTTGATGCCATGGCCGAGGAAGACCGCCAGATGGTGGTAGGTGCCGACAAGCTTTATGCCAAGTACAAAGATATGGTCGATAACGAGTCTGCTTACGAAGTGCTCAGCGCCGAGCAGGCAGCAATCGAAGAGGCAAAAGCAGAGGCACAGGCAGCCAAGGAAGCTGCTGCCGCAGAAAAGGCCGAGGCAGCTGCTGCAAAGCAGGCCGAAAAAGAAAAGCAGGCACAGTACAAGGCAGAAGGCAAGGATAAATACGGCCGCACCAAGCTGCAGGCAAGTATGGAAAAGGCAGCCAAGAACACGGCCAAGACGCAGGCCCGCAAGGTCAGCAAAACGCTGGTGAACAAGATCACCCGCGGTATCCTGGGTACCAACAACAAGGCTGTAAACAGCGTGGCCGGCCAGCTGGCAGGCAACCTGGTAAGCGACCTGGTTGGCAGCTTCTTCAAGAGATAAACATATGGTTCATGTGGGGCACAGCCGCAAGGCTGTGCCCCATTTCCTTGCCTGTGCAGTGGTAGCAAAATGGGCAGGAAATCTTTTTTGCTTTTCCCTGCGGTGTTTTTATGGTATTGTAAGCAGAAAGAAAAAAAGGAAAACGGTTGCTTATGGACGAAAATAAAAGTGCTCTGACCGGGGAAGCAGAAGGCATCGATCCGCCTTCCTGCGAGCCTGCCGGTTATTTAAATACAGAAAAAACAGGAACAAAGCCTGCAAAAGATTTTCCGGTATCTGCCTTTGTGATGGCAATGGCGGCGGCGTTTCTGCTTGCTCTGCTGCTGGGGCTGGGGATCTACACCTACAGTATTCAGCGGCAGCTGAAAGAGCTGCGCATTCAGATGAACACCGCAAAGCTCACGCTGCAGGATCCCATGGGAGAGGAGCAGGAGATCGCCGCACAGAAGAACGACCCGGTGGAGATCCCTGCCGAGCCGGAACACCCGGGCCTTACCTGCCTTGGCTGGTTTGACGAGGCCGGCAGCCGTGTGCTGCCGGGGGAGATTCAGCTCAGCGAAAACATGAATCTGCAGGCAAAATACATGCCTGCGTTGGGATCTTCCCACGAGCCCTATCTGTTTCCGGATGAATATGGTTTTTTCAATCTGAATCTTAGTTTAACACGCGGCAAGGCAGCCGAGATCATCGGCCGGCTGATCCAAGACGAGAGCAAAGGGAACCCTGTGTTTTCTGACCTGCAGGAAACGGACGCTGCCTATGGCGGAGCTGCCATTTTAAAACAATATGGAATCATTCAGGGGAATGTGTTTTCCCCTCAGCAGGAGATCACAGGCGGAGAATTCCTGCGCTGGATCAGCTGCTTTTTCCCGCAGCCGCAGAAGGAGTTCAGCTTTGAAGACCTTGCAGAGAATTCGGAATGCTACCCGGCCTTTTGCCTTGCGGCCGAACGCGAATGGATCGAATATCGGGCAGGAATGGCTTCCGGTGCTCAAAACGCAATATCCATCGCCGAAGCGGTGCAGATCCTGAACCGGGCAATGGGGCGGCAGTTCGACGGTACCGGCTGCGGCGAACCATTGCAGCTTGGGCTTGTGGAGTATACACCCGAGAGCCGGATGTTTGCTGAACTGGCCGAGGCGGCCATTCCTCATTCCTGCAGGGCGGATGAACAGGGCGAACATTGGACCCGGTATTCCGCACTGGAGGTAAGACCTGCCGACGGCAGATATGTGATCGGCAACCGCCTGCGCATTGTGCAGGATGGCGTGATGGTACGCAGCGCAGAGTTTGACGGCCTGCTTTTTGATGCCGAGGGCTACTACACCAGCGGGGATGCGGAGCTGGATGCGCTGGTGCTGCAGAAGCTGAATGAACTGGTCCCGGGCGAAGAACTGACCCGGGAGGAGAAACTGCGGGTAGTTTTTGACTATTGCAAAAACGATTTTCAGTACCGCAAGCAAACGATTTATAAGAACGACGGTGTGAACGACTGGTGGAAGGATGCAGCTAAGATCATTCTTCAAACAGGGAAAGGCAACTGTTTTAACTACAACAGCGCCTTTTCAGCCATGGGGCGCCAGCTGGGCTATCCTTTCCGCATGCATGCGGGGCAGGTGGGAAGAAACTACGCTTACCACGGGTGGCCTACGGTGGAGATCGATGGCCAGACCTATCTGTATGACCCGGAACTTGAAATGCGCTACAGCAGCAAAGGACACAAAAATGAGTTTTTTGCTTTGGAGGCATCTCAGCTGCGGCGCTATAACTATTATGAGGTACAGCCCCAAAACGCGGCATGAGGAACAGCAGGATGAAGAATAGAAAAATGATACTGCTTGCGGCATTATTTGGCCTGATGCTGGCACTGCTGCTTGCCCTGGGCATTGTGCTGTGTGCTTTTCCGGAATCAGCACCCGAGACGGCTGTGACAGCTGTGCCGGACGCTCTTCAAACAGAAAAAACAGAGCCAACACCGGTTCCGGAGCCAGAACCGGAACCGACGATAGAGCCAGTTGAAGAACCGGTTCCGGATTCGGAACCGCTGCCAGAAGCGCCTCCGATTCCAGATTTTGAAGCGCCGAAACTTCCGATTCGCCTTACGCTGGATGGCAAGCCGGCCAATCGCATCATGAGCGATGGCTCCGAGCACGGTTCGGCTTCTCTTGCAGCTGGCAGCGAACTGAATATCTCTTCAGATGCGCAGATCGCCTGGCTATATATTATTTGGGACTATATTCCTTCGGAGCTTATCCTAACAGGGGAGAATGGCAAAAGCCAGCGGGAGCAGGGGAATTATCTTCACCAGCTGATCCGGCTGGAGCAGCCGGGAAAAAGCATTTCACTGCTCACTCCGGAGCAAAGTATGATCTGCGAGATCACCGCGTTTGGCGAGGGGTACCTGCCCGGTGATGTGCAGCAGTGGCAGGCGATGCCGGGCGGACAGGCAGACCTGCTGCTGTTTCCCACCCATGCGGATGATGAATGGATCTTTTTTGGCGGCATCCTACCTTATTATGCCGGCCACATGGGCTATCGTGTGCAGGTATGCTATGTCATCAGCCACACCGAAAGCCAAAACGTGCGAAATCACGAGCTGCTCAATGCGCTGTGGCATGCAGGGGTGACCTATTACCCGGTCATCCATACGGCACCGGACCTTTACAGCAAATCGCTGGGAACGGCAGAGCAGCAGTATGGTGAAATGGCCTTTGAAGAATACCAGGTGGAACAGATCCGCCGTTTCCAGCCACTGGTAGTGATCGGCCAGGCAGTGGATGGAGAATATGGCCACGGTGCTCACCGCCTGAACACGGCCTGCCTGATGCGGGCGGTATGGGATGCAGCGGATGAAAGCTGTTTTGCCGCATCTGCTGAAAAATACGGGGCCTGGGATGCACCGAAGACCTATCTGCATAACTATGGGGATCATCCGCTGATTCTGAGCGGGATGGATGAGCCGCTGGCATTTTTTGGCGGCAAAACAGCCATGCAGGTCTGCTACGAGAGCTATCTGTTCAATCAGTCGCAGGAAAAGAAGGATTCCTCCTGGGTGTTTTCTGCAAAATATAATCCCTACTGCTTTGGCTTGTATCGCAGCACCGTAGGCGAGGACACGGACTTCAGCGGCCTGTTTGAACATATTGCGTGGGAAAATTTTGGCAGAAACGAACCGGCTTCCCCGAATAACGCTTGAAAAATCAGGCGCGGAGTACTAAACTCTGCATAATAACTGAAAGAAAGAGGATAGAACAATGCTTTCTGTAATTGTGAATACGATCGCGGTGCTGCTGGGCAGCCTGATCGGCCTTGTGTGCCGGAAAGGCATCAGCGAAAAATATCAGAGTGCCATTATGCTGGCCATTGGTATCTGCACCACGTTTATTGGTTTTCAGGGCGCACTGAAGGGCGAGAATATTCTGGTCGCCATCCTTTCTATGGTGGTTGGTGTTGCCGTGGGAACCGGCCTTGACCTGAACGGCAGAATGAACAGCCTGGCAGGCAAGGTGGAGGCACGCTTTTCCAAGGGCAATGACAAGGGCAACTTTGCGCAGGGCCTGGTTACGGCATTCCTGCTGTGGTGCATCGGCGCCATGACGATCGTTGGCTCGCTGGAAGCCGGCATCAGCCACAACTATGAAATGATCTACACCAAGTCGCTGCTGGACTTTATTTCTTCCATGATGCTGGCCTCCAGCCTTGGCGTTGGCGTTATTTTTGCAGCTGTTCCGCTGTTCCTGTTCCAGGGTGCCATCGTGCTTCTTTCCGGTCTGCTGGAGCCGCTGCTCTCCACCTCCATGATCAACGAGATTACCTGTGTGGGCTCTCTGATCATCTTTGCGTTGGGCCTGAATCTGATGGGCATTACCAAAACAAAGGTGGCAGATTTCCTCCCGGCCATTTTCCTTGCCCCCTTTGCCAGCATCCTTATGAGCTTTGTGATCTGAGCTTTTCGGGCAGCAATCACTTGAAAAACTTAACTGAAAAATGGGTCAGCCGTTTTGTTCGGCTGGCCTTTTTTTAACTTTCAACGCGCTTTATTATTGGTGGAAATGACGATTTACAAACCGGAATACAGATGTTAGAATGAGGTCGTTTTCGGCGGCATCATGCCAAAAACTCGAGATAGTAATATGTAAACCAATCGAGAAATAAGAGAGATTTTTGAATGAGTATTTTTAACATTTTAACCCTGTTTGGCGGGCTTGCCATGTTCCTTTATGGTATGCGTCTTATGGGCGACAGCCTGCAGGAAGGAAGCGGCGCAACCCTGAAACGGGCAATGGAAAGCGTAACAGACAGCCCTATCAAGGCACTTCTGCTTGGTATTGCCATTACGGCGATCATCCAGTCTTCCACGGCAACCATCGTTATCACTTCCGGCCTTGTGGGTGCAGGTATTATTTCTCTGCGCCAGTCTCTGGGTATTGTAATCGGCGCAAACGTCGGTACCACTGTTACCGGCCAGATCATTCGACTGCTGGATCTGAACAGCTCTTCCACTGCCTGGCTGCAGATGTTCAAACCGTCAACTCTGGCCCCTGTTGCACTGATCATCGGCATTGTTTTCATTATGTTTATTAAGAAAAGCAACTCCAAAACCATCGGCAGTATTGCCATGGGCTTTGGTATTCTGTTCTCTGGCCTGCTGAATATGACGGGCTCGGTGAACAGCCTTTCTGCCAATGGTGCTTTTGATGCCATCTTTTCCGGCCTGGGCAGCAGCCCCGTTGTTGGTTATGCCAGCGGCGCAGGCGTAGCTTTTGTGCTTCAGAGCTCTTCTGCCACCATCGGTATCCTGCAGGCACTGTCCGCTTCCGGTCAGCTTACCTTTAAGGCCATTTATTCGGTCCTGGTGGGTATTTATCTGGGCGACTGTGTTACCACAGCTATCGTCTGCTCCATTGGTGCTAAACCCGATGCAAGACGTGTAGGTATTGTAAACATCCTGTTTAATCTGTGCGAAACCGTTACTGTGTTTGTGGTGGTTACGATTATTCACAAGCTTGGCCTTTTGGACAGCATTTGGGAAAAGTCCATCAATTCCGGCGGTATTGCAAACACGAATACCATCTTCAACCTGGGCTGTGCCATCGCCCTCTTCCCCATGATCGGTATTTATGAAAAGCTCAGCCGCAAGATCGTAAAGGATGAGAAGAAAAAACCGGGCAAGTATGACGAAAAGCTCAGCGGACTCAGCAGCAGCTTTTTCCGTACCCCTGCCCTTGCACTGAATGCCTGCTACGATATCCTCCTGGCGATGCTGCAGGCATCGCACCAGAATATCCGCGATGCTTTTTCTCTTCTGGAGAAGTATGATGAAAAGAAAGCGCTGGAGATCATTGCGGAAGAGGAAAACATCGACCATATTCAGGATGCTGTCAGCCATTACCTGGTGGAGCTTTCTCCCCACATTCAGAACGATAACCACGCTGCAATTCTGGACGAATACTACAAGGTCGTTGTGGATTTTGAACGCCTCAGCGACCATGCACAGAATATCTGTGAAATGGCCATGAATATGCAGAAGGAAGGCAGCGACTTCTCCCGCGTGGCTAAGGACGAGCTGCTGATCGTTCAGGACCTGCTGGAAGAGATCCTGAAGCACGCGGAAACAGCGTTTGCCAATCGCGACCTGGATGCCGCACGCCAGATCGAACCGCTGGAAGAAGTGGTGGACGACATGGTGAATGCGCTGCGGGATAACCACATCGACCGTCTGCGCGAGGGCAAGTGCACTGTGTTCTCCGGCACCAATTTCCTGAATCTGCTCTCCGACATCGAGCGTATCAGCGATATCTGCTCCAACATTGGCGTGGCTACTGTGGAGCGTGGAATGCCTGAGCTGGAATACGATGCTCACTCCTATATTTCCCGCCTGCATTCCGGCCAGGATAATCAGTTCAACGAGCACTACAAAGCAGCGCACGACAGCTACTTTGCCCGCCTTGACGCAGTGGAGCAGTAAGATCCCTTTCTGCATCAGGCACCATCAGGCTGGCTGAAAGCCTGCCGGCGGTGAGTGGCAGAATACAATGAATGCAAAATAAAAGGGCCTGAATCGTACATCGATTCAGGCCCTCAACAATTTAATTCTACTGCAGACGGCATACCCAATGCAAGAGAAAATCGCGGTATGCCGCGGGATTCTCTGTTTTGCTCAAAACAGGGCGCTGCAATTCGTAGGTTCTGCGAATTGCAGAAATGGCCGCAAAGTGGTATCTTTTAATCACGGAAGACAAAGAAGTCTCCGTTGTACATAGAGTGGCTTAGAGATAAGTCAAATACGATCCGGGAGGGTTCGAACCAATGTACATGTAAAGCGCCGGACTTGAAAGACTCCGGACAAAAATAAAAGAAAGCGAGGCATACAAAAAGATGTTGGATACAAAATCCATGAAGTAAGCCCTGAATGTTGTGAAAGGACATTCAGGGCTTACTTCTTTTTTGTGTGCCGCCGCCGAAGGGGCGGCTTTTTTATTGTTTACAAATTCGAAAAATTCTGCAGCCCTGCGCAACGGGAGGCGTTATTGACGCGTCTATAGTGGTGTAATATAATTATTACAAAAAGAGGGGCAGCATCTGCTGCCGTGTTTCAAGGAGTGCAATCATTCCGAAAGGAGAATCAAAATGAAAAAATATTTTACCCGGCTGCTCAGCCTGTGCATGGCTGTGTGCCTGCTGGCCGGGCTTGGTATCAGTGCCTATGCAGATAACAGCGTAACTCTCACGGCCGGCCCACCGGATTCGGCAGGAAACTTTCAGCTTCAGATCACAAACTCCGAAGATCTTTCCGGCTGGTCCTATACCATATTCCGCAACACCGCAATGACCACGAACGGAGCAACACAGCTGGGAACCTATTCCGATAAAAATGGCAAAACCGCTGAGATCTGGACAGGATTTGCCAACGCCGATACCAATGTGCCCAAATATTACTGGTTTGTTGTGGTGAATTACGACACCCATTCCTACACCAGCAATATTATAACAACCGATAATCCCACGTATATCAAGCCGGACTACGCAGCCAATGTGGATGCGCAGAACCTCACCTATACAGCGGGAAAGGAAGCCAGCCAAACGGCAGCTTCCACAAAAAGCGGCTTTCATCTTAAACTGATCCCTATGGCATCCGGCCTGCCGGAAGGCCTTTCCGCCGTGCTGAACGGCGACACGGTCGTAGTTTCCGGAACGCCTAAAACAGCCGGCAGCTATACGGTGCGCTTCAGCCTGCTGGTTGAGGCAGATGCCGCAAGCACCCAGGAACTGGTGGAGAAAATCATTACCATCACGGTGAATGCGGCCGCGGTTCCCGAGCTGAAGGTTACAAAGAGCCCCAGCGGCGAAACCGTCACCGAAGGGGAAAATGCGCTGTTTATTTCCGCCGCGGAAAATTATTCCAAGCTGGAGTGGCGCGTTGTAACGGCAGACGGCAACAACTGCTGGCGCAATAAAAACGAGATCGAAGGCAAGTTCACCGGAGTAAAGGTGAGTACCTACAAGAATGCATCCGGCCAGGAGTGCATGACGCTTACCAATATTCCGCTCAGCATGAACGGATATTTTATCCAGACCAAGTTCTGGAACCAGGATGAATCCAAAACCGCCTTTACGGCAGAAAAGTCCTGCCCCATCACCGTGAACCAGGCAGCACTTCCCGCGCCGGTGATCACTTCCCAGCCTGTGGCTGCAGAGGTGGTGCTGGGCAGCCCCATCGTGCTTACGGTGGGTGCAAGAGCCAGTGAAGGCAGCCTGAATTACCAGTGGTACCGCAACACTGCCAACAGCACGGCTGGCGGAAAAAAGATTGACGGAGCCAATAATCCGCAGTATGCTGTGCCCCAGGAAGTTGGTTCGGCCTATTATTACTGCACCGTTTGGGCAACCAGCGGCAGCCGCACCAGCGGGTCGGCAACCAGTGCTGTGGTTGCCGCCACCTATAAGTCCGCAGCTCCCGAGGTCACTCCTTCGCCCGAACCGGTCGTCACTCCGGAACCTACTCCGGTTCCCACCGAGGACCCCGGCGTGATCCATCTGGTTACTCCCACTCCGATCCCCGGCCCCACAGAAGCTCCGGCAAAAAAGGACCATACCGTACTTTTTGTGGTTGCCGGCCTGCTGGCTGTGCTTATGATCTGCGGCACAGTGATCTTCCTGTTCCTGCAAAAGAACAGAAAGCTGGAGGAGGAAGAGGAATATGAGGACGAGGATGAGGAATATTCCGGCCCGCAGGAAGATGTGTTCAATGAGATTGAGCAGGAAATGAAGAAAAAATAATTTGGAGGATTGAAAACATGTATTACAAAGCACCAAGCGCTGATGTAGTGGGCAATATCAGCATCGGCGAAGATGTTGGATTCTGGTACGGCTCTGTGACCCGCGGCGATGAAGGCCCCATCACCATTGGCAAAGGCACCAACATTCAGGACGGCTGCGTGCTGCATTGCGGCTCCCGCTTTCCGCTGAAGATCGGCGAGTATGTTACGGTTGGGCATGGAGCAATTCTCCACGGCTGCGAGATCGGCGACGGCACTCTGATCGGTATGGGTGCAATCGTGCTGGACGGGGCTAAGATCGGCTCCGGCTGCATCATCGGCGCGGGTGCGCTGGTTACTTCCGGTACCGTGGTTCCCGACGGCATGGTAGCCTTTGGCAATCCTGCAAAACCGGTGAAAGAAGCCAGCCCTCAGCAGAAGGAATATAACATGAACAATGCGGCAGAATACATCCGCATTGCAAAAGAGGAACTGACAGCGATAGAAGCCTGATCACAACGATCCGCCGGGCAGAAGGGGAGGACCCTTTTCTGCCCGGTTTCTCTTTGCCTTGACGCAGGCAAAGGAATCGGGTAAGATAACCGAAAGAAGCGGCAAAGGCCCTTCAATCCAGTGAAGAGGAAAAACAGAATGAAAAAAATGATGAAAAAATGGCTCCCGCTGCTGCTGGTGTTTACCATGCTGGCGGGCCTCTTAAGCGGCTGCGGAAATGCTAAACAAACGGCAAACGCTGCAGACATCGATGACGGAATCAAAAAGCCGGAATTCCAGCGCGTTCCGGTCGACTACACCGAATGTGACGCGGAGTTTTATGAATTTCCTGCCCGTGAAGTTGCAGAGTTTTCTGCCATGTCCCGCGACCTGTTCGACCGTGACCTGTTCTGCTCAATCGTGGCAGAAATGCAGGAGCTTGGTGCAAAGGAAGGAAACCTGAACAAGCTCAAAGGGCTTTGGAATGCTCTGATCGATGCCCATGACCAGGTCAACACCGCATACACGCTGCAGAACATCAAGTATTACCAGGATAACAGCGACGAAAACGGCGACGCTCTCACCCAGCTGGAGTTGGAGCTCACGGAAGTGGCAGATTACATGTGCCTTGTGCTGCAGAAGCTGCTGCAGAGCGATCTGTACGGCGCAGCCATGCAGGACTACATCAACAGCGAGCTGGTTGTGGATGATATTCTGAACTACAATGCCATGACCGAACGTGCCTTTGAACTGCAGGAAGAAAAGTCCAACCTGGTGCAGGAATACTACTCCCTGTATTATTCCGAGGATGATGTTTCCGAAGACCTTGCGGATAT
>JAKSSN010000037.1 GCA_024403095.1 Oscillospiraceae bacterium | reverse complement strand
GGAAAGCCTCAGAAATAACGAAAAACAAAGGAGATATTCGTCATGAAAATGCTTGAAGGAATCAAAGTACTTGACTTTACCACCAATGCAGCCGGCCCTATCGTAGGTGCATATTTTGCTGATTACGGTGCCGATGTAATTAAATGCGAAGCTCCCGGCGGCGAGGCCGGACGCAAGTTTATGTTCTTTGCCAACGGCATGTCCACTTATGCCTGCGGAAAAGACCGCGGCAAGCGTTGCCTTGAGATCAAGCTCAGCGACCCTGACGCTCAGAAGCTGATTCTTGAGCAGGTGAAAAATGCCGATGTGATCCTCACCTCCAACCGCCCCGGCTTTATGGAAAAGTTTGGTCTTGGCTATGAAGATGTGAAAAAAGTGAACCCCGGCATCGTCTATGGTTCTCTTACTCCCTTTGGCACCAAGCCCTCCAAGTACCGTGATAAGCCCGCATACGATATTTGCGCGGTTGCTATGTCCGGTATTAATGATCAGACCGGCGAGGCAGACGGCAATCCCACACGCCTTGGCACAGTGCTTGGTGATATGGCTGGCGCAGAGGGCTTTTTCTCCGCTGTTCTGCTGGCTCTGTTCCACAAAGTGCGTACCGGTGAAGGCCAGTTTGTTGATTTCTCCCTTGCCCGCAACATGATCCATCTGAACGCATCTCTGCAGAATCAGAACAAGAAGGGCCACGTTCAGGGCCGCTCCGGCAACCACAACGCCAACATGAGCCCTTACGGCATCTACACCGGCAAAACCATGTCCATGGTCATTGGCGCCGTTTCTCCCTCCACTTGGAATCCCCTTTGCGACTGCATGGGACGCCCTGACCTGAAGGAAGATCCCGAATTCAGCACCCTTCCCGCCCGCGCAAAGAACCACAAAGAAGTTGAGCGGATCATCACCGAATGGCTGAACACTTTTGAGGACACCCACGAAGCATATGACATGATTGAAAAAGCCGGCGTTGCCTGCTGCCCGGTTATGACCGCAGCCGAAGTATGGGATGACGAAGAGTATCATCGCCTTGGCTGGTGGGTCAAGTACCCCATGTACCCCGAATGGGAAGGCAACGAAATGGTAGAGCGCAACCAGCACTGCCCGTATTTTGCTGACTTCTCCGGTGTTAGCGAAGAAGAGCGCCTTTCCGCTCCCGCACGCCACATTGGCGAGGACAACTATGAAATTCTGGAGCAGTGGGGTCTTTCCAGAGAAGAAGCAAAGGCTCTGCTGACCAAGTGGGGCGCAACCAACGTTTGATCCATAAGGAAAAGGAGTAGAACACATGTACGAAAGAATTTTTACCGAACTGAAAACTCCAAAACTGACATTCAGAAACCGCATGGTGGATGAACCGCATCAGGTTGGTTTGAATACCCCTTCTGAAAACGGCGGTCATGTAACTGAAGAGACCATGGCATTCTATCGCAGGCGCGCCCAGGGCGGTGTTGGCTGCATCATCACAGAGCTTGCCTGTGTTGAAACTGTCACCGGCTGCCAGAGCTTTAAGAGCATCCGTGCCGACGATGATGCATCGATCGCTGAATTTGCAAAGCTTGCATCTGCCATTCACGATGGCGGTGCCAAGGGCTTTGTTCAGCTGAATCATCCCGGCTGCGAAGCAAACGGACTTTGCGTAAAGCCCGAGAATTTCATCTCTGCCAGCGTGATTCCCTCGCACCGTGTGCCCGGTCTTAAGACCCGCGCCATGACAAAAGAGGAAATTGAATGGCTGGCAGATAAGTATGGTCAGGCAGCACTGCGCGTAAAGAAGGGTGGCCTTGATGGCGTTGCCATTCACGCTGCTCACCAGTATCTGATTCACCAGTTCCTCTCTCCCAACCTGAACAAGCGAACCGACGAATTTGGCGGCTGCGTTGAAAACAGAGCCCGTTTCCTGCATATGATCATCGACTCCGTCAGAAAATACTGCGGTGAGGATTATCCCCTGATGGTAAGAATTTCTGCCGAGGAATATGTTGGCAAGAACGGCATGCACTTTGATGAGGCCCTTAAGGTTTGCAAGTGGTGCGAAGAATGGGGCGTGGATATTCTGGATATTACCAAGTCCGGCGGCCTTGCCCACGGCTCCCAGGCCGTTGAGCCTCCTTCCTTTGACCAGGGCTGGGCAAAGCACTTTGCAAAGGCTGTTAAGGCAAACGTTAATATTCCTGTCTGCATGGTTTCCATTATGCGTGAGCCTTCCTTTGCAGAATGGCTTCTTGAGAATAACTACAGCGATCTTGTAGGTTCTGCCCGCAGCTTCCTGGCTGATCCCGACTGGGTGAAAAAGGCTGCTGCCGGCCGTGATGAGGATATCATGCGCTGCATTTCCTGCATGCGCTGCTACGAATCCATGTCGAACGGCGGTTCTATTCGCTGCTCTGTTAACCCCGAAGCAGGCCTTGAAACAACGGTTGTTGAACCCGTACTCAACGGCAACGGCCGCAAGGTCGGTGTGATTGGCGGCGGCCCCGCCGGTCTGGAAGCTGCCGCTGTTCTTGCAAAGCGCGGCTTTGCAGTAACCGTTTATGAAAAGCAGCCGTACCTCGGCGGTCAGGTCTATCTTGGCAGCCGCTCCACTTCCAAGCATAAGAACATGTGGCTGATTGAAACCCTTGAGCGCCGCTGCAACGAAAACAACGTAAAATTTGTGCTCGGCTGCTCCCCCACCATCGATGAACTGAAGAGTGAAAACTATTATGCAATCATCGATGCAGCCGGCGGCGTACCTATGCTGCCTAAGTTTATTGAAGGCTGCGACACTTCCTCTATCGTTGTCACTCCTCCTCAGGTTCTGCGCGGCGAAATTGACTTTAACGATAAGGCAATTGCTGTGATTGGCTCCGGCTTCACCGGCCTTGAGGTTGCCGAACAGCTTTCCGAGCGCAGCAAGGGCAACGGCGTTTATGTAATTGAAATGTCTAAGTTCATCGCTCCCGATGGCAATGGTTCTCTGCGCAACGATATCGTGGATCCTCTGCTGCGAAACCAGGTCATGTTCCTCCTGAACCGCAAGTGCACAAAGATTGACGAAACGGGTGTATATATGGAAGATTCCCGCACCGGTGAGCCCTTCTATCTGCCCTGCGATGTTGTTGTTATGTCCATTGGTGTAAAGTCCGCCAGCCCCTACGGCGACGAGCTTGAAACCATTTGCTCCAATGTATTTAAGATTGGCGATGAACTCAAGCCTGCTCGAATTATGGAAGCAACCAGAGCCGGCTACGAGATTGGCATGAATTTACAGTAATTCTATTTACGGCTTGGAAATCTTTCCAAGCCGTATTTTTATTTCTGCGTATATTTTTTATCTAAAAACCGCGTATCATATTCATTTCCTGCCCTTTCGCCTATTGACTATAGATTTTTTAGATTGTAAAATATAATATATTAAACGATTAAGTAAATTACATTTGAATTGTTTTTAGCCTGCGATGAATCGAGGTCTATTATGAATCAGGATATTGCCGCAAAGCTCCATAATAACAGCTCTAAGCGCATTCTTCGTGCCCTTCGCTCCTCGAATGAAATCACCAAAAAGGATATCGCGGACAAGCTGGAATTGAGCCTCCCCACCATTACAAACTGCACCAAGTTCCTCCGCAGCATGGACTATATTCTTGAATGCGGTGCTGTTGACTCCTATGTTGGCCGTAAGCCGTCGCTGATTGCAATCAATGGCGCCTACTGCTATGAAGTTGGGGTTTCAGTCTCCTCCCACTGGGCCGGAATTTCCGTGGTTGACTTTTCCGGTAAGGTTCTTACCAATGTCACTGTACAAGTTGCATTTACTGGCACAGCTGCCTATTGGAAAAACCTTGCCTCCTCTGTTGAAAGTACTGTTGCAGGGTTAGATTTAAAATCCAGCCAGATTCATGCCATTGTAATTGCCCGCCCGTACTTCTATACCTATGATCATATTACCGACGCTGCCGTAAAACGCCGTCCAAAAGGTATGCTTACGGATGAAGAAATTGCCGAGGTCTTCGATAAAGAAGTTCACTTTATCGAGTCTCCTCAGGCCGCTGCTTTTACCAGCAGCTGGGATGCCGATAACGACCGCCCTGCTGTTATTCTCTACCTCGATCGTTTTATTGGCGGCTGCCTTGTAAAAAAAGATGAAAGCGGAAAGATCATTACCCGTTCGCTTCCCCTTGCCCATATTACGCTTGACAAAAACGGCAAAAAATGTTTTTGCGGCAATCAGGGCTGTGCGCAGACGTTAATTTCCACCTCGGTGATTTTTGACATTTTGAATGGTCTCTCCCCCGAGGAAGACAGTAACCCCGTGGTGAAGCATCCAAAGGGAAAACCGATACGTCAGGATGAGTTTATTTCTCAGCTTGAGGCCGGCAACATGGATTATCTTAAGCTTTGGGATGGGTACCTGAGTGATTTAGCCCTTTTCGTTCACAATCTGCGTATGATGTATTCAACAGATATTATTCTTTGCGGCGATATTCTTCGCCAGATGGCTCATTACAAATATGACCTCTGTATTAAAGTGGAAGAACATGTTCCGTTCGGCATTAAAGTAAAAGCGGCTGATTTTATTCACACAAGTGCTCAGCCGCAGTATGATGTTTCCATTGGCGCTGCACTTTATGGCTGCGAGCTGATCGTTGACAGCATCTAAACCAACAAATATCAATAAAGGGCCTCAGGAGCGATTGCCTGAGGTCCTTTTTCTATGAAAAAACGACCCTGGTTCGCTGGAACCAGGGTCGCAGTTATTAATCTTTCAGATTAGTCCTTTTTCTGTCCTTCGTTAAAATCGATACGGGGACGATTCGGCATTACATTGCGGTAGCACTCAACAAAAATACCCAGCTCATCGCGCATATCCAGGTAAGAGAAGTCCATCATGTTGTGATGGCCCTGGCCGCGTGCCCAAGGCTCAGCGCCCTTCTTTTCACGGTACTCTGCCAGAATATCTTCATAACCATCTTCGGTAACAAAAGCAAGGTGATGAATTCCGTTGCCGTGCTCGTTGACCCAATCCTTAATGGGAGAATCGCAAATCGGCTCGATCAGCTCGAATTCAATACCAAATGCATTCAGGATGCAGACCTTCATGAAGTCCTCATCGCACTTAACACCGCAGTTATAGAGGTCAGGAATATCCTTGCCGCTCATAACACTTACGTGCCAGGGGCCCATGCCAAGAGCTTCATAGTTCTTTACGCACTCATCTGCATTCTTAACAAAAATACCGATCTGGAGCAGCTGTTTCAGTTTGGGTTTGGATTCCATAAAAATGACTCCTTTAGAATTATTATAGTGTCAGTAATTTCAGTGATTCAACGATCCTGAACTTATTCTGTATTCATATTTTAATCCCTTCTCGCATCCAAGTCAACCAATATATGAATATTTTTTATTCTTTAAAATAAATGCTTAACAAAGGTTGACAGTGTCTTTTCTCAAAGAGTATATTTATGTTAGCAGTGCGGTGAAAATATTCTATTTTCGCTGCTGAATCACAAAAATATATTTACGAAAGGAACTTTTACTATGCCGCATAAGATTAAACGAAGCGTTACGATTTACAGCTGGCAGCGCCAGGTGGAAGCTGGACAGTTAACATGGGACGACTGCATTCAGGCTGCTGTAAAAATGGGCTGCACCGGTCTTGAGCTTCTTGGTCAGCTTTATTTCCGTTATTGCCCCGAGGTCCTGCAGGAAGACATCGATTCCTGGAACCAGATGATGTGGACCTATGGCACCAAAACCATCGCGCACGACTTCTTCGTTGATATGACAATGTATAACCACCGCCGCCTTACAGTTCGCGAAGGTGTTGATATTGTCCGCCGTCATGCTGAATTCTGCAAAAAGCTGAACATCCCCATCATGCGTATTGGCGGCACCGTTCCCTCCGAAATTTTCCGCCAGAGCGTTCCCATTCTGGAAGATCTTGGCATCAAGATGGGTCTTGAGATTCACTCCGGTTCTTCTTCTTTTTGTCTGCCGGCAGTAGAGGACGTTATTAACGTAATTCGTCAGAGCGGAAGCAAATACATCGGCATTGTTCCTGATATGTCCATGTTCTGCAAAGAGCTTTCTTCCCGCACTGTGCAAATGGGTATTGCAAGAGGCCTTGATGAAAAATGGGTCTATGACCTGGCTGATATGTATAAATCCGTGGATAACATGGAGTTCCGCAAGTACTGCAACGAAATGATCGAAACCTCCGAGGATGCAAATCTTCGTTCCTTCCTGGCTATGGTCCGCCGCACCGAATACTACGATCCTAAGATTCTGCTTGAGCATAAGGATTATATCGTGCACTGCCATGGCAAGTTCTATGAGATGACTGACGATAATGAAGAAGCTACCATCGACTACCCCGGCATCCTTGCCGCTTTGAAAGAAGCTGATTACGACGGCTACATCTCCGCCGAATATGAAGGCAGCCCCATTAATGACGATATTTTTGAGCCCTTCCGCCGTTATCAGAAGATGCTGGATAAATACCTGGGAACCTATCCCGAATCCAACTACCCTGAATGGCCGAACTCCAAGCCCGCTCCCATGCGCAAGGGTGCAAGCTTCATGGGCCCCAACCAGAATATGCGTGCAGGCAGCCCGTTCAAAACCCACTACGAAGCCGATGGTACCTGCACCGGTGTTGAAGTGATTGTATCCAACCCCTATTACCGCGGTGTTCCTCTTGCTCTGTTTGAAGACGCTCATGTTCAGATCGATGATAAGCTCTACAATTCCGACCAGATCCGCGTTGCGGTTGACGGCGAGATCTTTAAATTCTCCGACATGCGCGATGTTACTCTGCATTACTGGAACAAGGGCTACGATGCAACTCTGATCGTTGATATTCCCGGCGGCCTTGAAGTTGGCAAAGAATACACGGTATGCGCCAGTGTTTCGATTCGTGCTTACTATATGCGTGAAGGTATTTCTGCTACCGCAGGCGGCGCTCCCGCACCGTTTGTGATGCCGGAAGGCGACAAGGTAATTCTGGAAGCATAAACAACTTAAATATAGTAAAAACAGTACGCAGCAAATGCTGCGTACTGTTTTTTATTACAACTCTATTTCTTATCCACGGAGCTTCCCGGACTACGGGCAACGGAGGAAAGCAAAAAAGTCCCGGCTCGTTTGAGCCGGGACCAGGACTTGATAATTATTAGAACTCAACAGGATCCGGACGCTCGCAGGTAGTAGTCATGTTATAGGGCATGCCAGTCTTTGCGCAGATATCAAAAGCAAGCAGTGCTTCAGTTACGTGACGAGCCATCTGCATGGAGCATCTGGGCTTGGTGCCATCAAGGATGCAGTTTGCCATATCAGCAGCGCCCATACCTCTGTGGTTATGGCCGGCAGGAACAGGAGTTTCAACCTTAGTTGCAATATTAAAGGCTTCCTTGGAGTAAAGATACATCGGGCCGCCCTTGCTGTCGATGGTTGCCTGCTTCATCTGCTCGCGAGTGATCACTTCAATGTCGCCGGCAAGAGTGTTGGGATCCGGGCAGAAAACAACGCCTTCGGTGCCCTGGATTTCCATACCGGGCAGATGAGACTTTACGGCGTCAAAGCTGAGATTGATGTTGCCGATTACGCCGCTGCGGAACTTAAGGATTGCAGAGTAGTCAGTATCCACATCCACATCGCAGGTATGATCCCAGATCTGGCGCTGTTCAAATCCCTTGTGGGCATAGCAGTAGATCTGCTCGATCGGTCCAAGGATAGATACGGCAGAAGTAAGATAGTAGGGACCCATATCCATAACCGGGCCGCCGCCTCTCTTGTAGAGGAAGTCAGGCTGCGGATGCCAGAAATCAGCACCGGGGCCAACAAAGTTCATGGTGATATTCAGCGGAGTACCGATCTTGCCATCGTCAATTACCTTGCGTACAGTCTGCACACCTGCATCCAGGAAGGTGTCGGGAGCGTTGGTAACAAACAGGTTATGAGCCTCTGCATATTCAACGATCTCGTTGGTCTGCTCAAGAGTAATTGCCATAGGCTTTTCGCAATATACATGCTTGCCGGCTTTCAGAGCCTGCATGGTAAGAGGATAGTGAGATGCAGGACCGGTTACGATTACTACAAAATCGACTTCAGGATCAGCCAGCAGCTCTTCCGTGGTACAGGGATGAGGAATATTAAACTCCTCAGCAACCTTTTTTGCACGGTCCATATCGATATCGGAGCATGCAACTACCTTAATGTTTTTGTACACAGGGCCAAGAGTTCTGAGGTATGCGCCGCAGAAGGTACCGCAGCCAATGAGGCCAGCGCCAAGAATTTTCTTTTCCATAACGTTTCTCCTTTATTATTATATGTTAAAAAATTAAGGACAACTAATGATTATTCTGCATCCGCTGCATTGTTGTGCTTTACAACGCCCTTGTTTTTCCAGCGGCCGCTGAAGTAGTAGCCCATGGTTGCGATCATACCGAAGTAGATTGCAATAAACATAGACCAGAAGATACCGGTGTAGCGCCCGGGTACAATTGCCAGGAAGTATGCGATAGGAAGACGAATGACGGTGGTAATAAACATAATGATCATAGGAACTACAGCTGCGCCTGCGCCGCGGATAATACCGGTTGCGGACTGCTGTACACCATTTGCCCAGTAGGTAAAGCTGATCACTGCCACGGCCGCAAGACCCATGGTGATAACCTCTTCGCTGTCTGTAAACAGTCCCAGGAGGCCTCTGCCAAAGGCAAGCATTACAGCTCCAACTGCAACACCAACCACAATATTTACGATCATGATATATCTCACGCCGGTTTTTACACGGTCCATCTTGTTTGCGCCAATGTTCTGGCCAACAAAAGTGGCCGCTGCGGTGGAAAGAGCCATAGCCGGCATGTTTGCAAAACCGTCCAGCTTCTGCATCACAGTAACGGTTGCAACCATGTTGGAGCCGAAGGAATTGTTGAAGCTCTGCAGAACCAGCATGCCAAGAGAAGTGAGCATGAACTGAACACCGGTGGGAAGACCGATCTTAACAACCGGAGCAATGATATCGCGGTGGGCTTTAAAGTTCTTGCGGTTTACTTCAGCGATCTTCAGCTGCAGGATACGAATTACATTGGCAACTGCAACCAGATACTGAGCAATGATGGTTGCCCATGCAACACCGGCAACTCCCATGTTAAAGGAAACCACAAACATTACATTAAGCACAATGTTGATTACGGAGCTTGCGATCAGCGTATACATCGGGAACTTGGAATCGCCCACACTGCGCAGAATAAAGCTTCCGATGTGGTATGCCATCATGCCCATCAGGCCAAGGAAGGTGATATTCAGGTAAAGGTGTGCATCCTCAATAATATTGAGCGGAGTCCCCAAAAGGCTCAGCATCGGGCCGCCGACCAGAAGGCCAACCACAGTAAGGATCGGGCCCAGGATCAGGCACAGAACAAACGTGGTGTTCACGGTCTTTGACAGCTCTTCGCTCTTTTTAGCGCCAAAGAACTGCGAAGTTACAACACCTACGCCGTTGCCAAGGCCGATCAGAACACTGTGGACTATCATATTAATGGAACCAACACATCCAACGGCTGCCAGTGCCTCCGGTCCTACATAACGGCCAACCACAATTGCATCGGCAACGTTATAGAGCTGGGTGAAAATATTGCCTAACAGAATTGGCCAGGCAAAAATCAATAGTTTTCTTGCTATGCTGCCGGTTGTCAGATCGCGGTTATCTGCCAGCCTTGCTTGTTTATCGCCCATAAACGATCCCCTCTCATATATTAGTAAGTTTGCGCTAATACCTCTTTTTTGATTATAATCCTTTCTATATATGCCGTCAATATTTTTTTAGCCGTAAAAAAAACGTTAAAAATTTCATGCTATTGAACAAATCGGGCTGTTTCAATGCGTACATTTCAAGCATTCTACCTTATTATGATAAGATTTTTCTTATAATATTCTCCTGGCCCATTGATATTTGCTCGCGTCACTTTTTTCGTTTTTTTTGTGACAAAAAAAATAGGGAAATAAACATTGACACTCCGCAAATCCGATTGTATATTAAAACCAGGTTATCTTACAGAACAGTTTCATCAAGCTCATCAAGCCCTTTGTTTTTTCAAATTGTGTCTGTAGTTTATTCGGAAATATTATTTTGGGGAGTGATTGTGTGTCAAAATCCGAAAGACTAATCGATCGGAAAGATAAAGAACGTATCAATAACCGGATCTTCTATCTTTCCATTCCATTTGCGGTGGCTGCACTGATCTGTGCCTTTGTAATGCCTTTTGCTCATTACAAATACAAATCAAAAGTGTACACTGCAGGAATGCCCGCATTCCTGACCGGTAAGGCAGTTTGCGGCGGCAAAGCAACCATTCAGCCAAACCCCGTCATCTGGTTGGCAGTGATTGCTCTGGTTCTCATTGTTGTTGTAACTCTTGTCATTTACCCCCGGAAGAAAAAATTAGGTGCAGAAATCGTAACGATCCTTGCCGCTGCCTCTGCAGTCTGCTTTATCGTTTTCTCCACAAAGGTGCCCCAGCTGATCGATGTGGCTAAGCAGGTTGGCCCCAGCGCCGGCGTTACCGTATGCACTTATATCTGCATTGTTATCTTTGCACTTGGCATATATGAGCTGCGTACCAATCGGGTTCTTGTATCTCTCGACTTCATGGCTCTGCCTGGCCTTCTTTATTTGCTGATCAACAACTACATTCCTATGTATGGTATTATCATTGCATTTAAAAAGGTCGACTATTCCAAGGGTGTATACGGCGGCGATTGGGTCGGTCTGGATAACTTTAAATATCTGTTCTCTACCAAGGACGCATGGATCATCACCCGCAACACCCTGGCTTACAACTTTGTATTTATTGTTGTTGGTTTGTTTGTTGGTTTTATTGTTGGTCTTGCCCTGTTCGAGGTCTTCTCCAAAACTTTGCAGAAGGTTTACCAGACAACCATTCTTCTCCCGCAGCTGATCTCCATTATCATCGTTTCTTATATCGTATTCGGCTTCCTTTCCAACGACACCGGTATGATCAACAAGCTGCTTGGAGACAACGCCATCAACTTCTATTCCGAGCCGAAATACTGGCCCTTTATCCTAACCTTTGTTCACATCTGGAAGGGGCTTGGCTACAACGCGATCATCTTCCTCTCCTCGATCTGCGGCATTGATGCAAACCTCTACGACGCAGCCAAGGTGGATGGCGCCAACAAGTTCCAGCAGATCATGAACGTGACTCTGCCCCAGCTCAAGCCCACGATCATCACATTGTTCCTGCTTCAGTGCGGCCGTATTTTCTACTCCGACTTCGGTTTGTTCTATACCGTTCCTCTGGCTGCAGGTGCTCTGAATGATGTTACCGCAACCCTTGACGTTTACACCTACAAAGCCTTGATGATCAAAAACAGCATTGCAACCGCTTCCGCTGCAAGTACCTATCAGGCAATCGTTGGCTTCATCCTTGTTATGACGGTTAACGGCATAGTGAAAAAGGTTGACCGCGATAATGCATTGTTCTAATCAAACGGAGGTGAAACAATGAATAACACTGGCGTAAAGAGCAGAGAAGACTGGATATACCAGATCATTATCAATATCTTCCTTATTATTCTTGCATTGGCAGCTGTTATGCCCTTTGTGATGCTGGTTTCTTCTTCCTTAACCGATGAATTTTATCTTACTCGTTTCGGTTATAATTTCTGGCCCACAAAGTTCTCCACCTATGCATATACCTTTATCTTTTCCAAAAATGGCACCTATATCCTGCGTGCTTACTGGATTACCCTGCTGGTTACCGTAATCGGCACTTCGCTGCACCTGATCGTAGCTCCTCTTCTTGCATATCCTCTTTCCAGAAGAGACTATAAAAAAGCGCATCTCTTCACATTCCTGGTGTTCTTCACCATGATGTTCAATGGTGGTATTGTTCCCTCCTACATCATGTGGTCTAAGGTATTCCATATTAAAAACACGATCTGGGCCCATATTTTCCCCGGTATGTTGTTCAACGGTTTTAATATCATGCTGTATAAAAACTATTTTGCCAACAACATCCATCCTTCCCTTTTGGAATCGGCTCGAATCGACGGCGCTAATGAATGGCAGATCTATTTCAAGATCGTTCTTCCCCTTTCGCTGCCAATTCTGGCAACCATGGGCCTGATGGCTGGCCTTGGCTACTGGAACAACTGGACCAATGGTCTTTACTACGTGAATGACCAGAGCATGTACACACTGCAGCAGCTGTTAAAGGGCATTATTGAAAACATTCGTGTAATTGCAGATATGGCGGGCGGTAACTTCCCGGTAAAGGATATCCCCGGCAACTCCGTGCGAATGGCAATGGCCGTAATCGGAATTATACCAATTATGATCCTGTACCCGTTCTTCCAGAACGCATTTATTGCAGGTATTTCCCTTGGCGGTGTAAAAGAGTAAAACCCAAACGTGAGAAAGCCAGTGCTTCGGCACTGGCTTTTTTCTTATGATCCGGTGATCCAAAATTGCCATTATTTTATTTTGAACAATTTCCTGCTTTCGTTTTTGTAGTCTATAACGAAAAAACAGAAAATCTTATATTGCTATTGACATTGCTTCTTTTATATAGATAATAAAGTCAATAAATTAATTGATTTAATTAATTTATTAAAATAATGTTTCGGCGTGCATACCTCGAAATTCGAGTTACGCAATATATTTTATTAGGAGGAAAACAATGAACAGCAAAAAGTTAATCGCACTGCTGCTGGCGTTCATTATGGTCGCCGGTATGCTCGCAGGCTGCGGCTCCAGCAACTCCGAAACCGTTGCTCCTGCAGAAAAGCCCGCCGCTGAAGCTGCAGATGCTGCTGACGAAGCAGAAGACGCAGAAGAAGAGGACGAGGAAGCCTTCACCCGTTTCGATGATCTCGAGACCGTCAACATGGTTATGATGGCCTGGGGCGCATGGGACGGCCTGAAGGAAGTTGAAGAAGAAGTGAACAAAATCACAGAAGCTGAGATCAATGTTCACGTCAACGTCACTCAGATCCCCATTTGGCAGTATGGCGACCAGGTCGGTCTGATGCTTGCTGGCGGCGAATCCATCGACCTTATGATGTGTGGTGCCGGCGGCGCTACCGGCTTCCTTACTCTGGCATCCAACAACCAGCTGCAGGACATTCAGGATATTCTTCCTGTTTATGCTCCCGGCATCATGGAGCTGGTAGGCAATCCCGCACACAACTACCTGCCCGCAAATAACATGGACGGCAAGCAGCTTTCTGTTCCCGCCCTGCGTATGT
>JAKSSN010000036.1 GCA_024403095.1 Oscillospiraceae bacterium | reverse complement strand
AACCTTATTTCTGCCGAAGTGATCCGCAAGCCGGCCTGTGTTCTTGGCCTGGCAACCGGCTCTACTCCCATTGGAGTATATAAACAGCTGGCAAAATGGAACCAGCGCGGAGATTTCAGCTTTTCTGAAGTTCACAGCGTGAACCTGGACGAGTATATGGGCCTTGCCCCCACTCATACGCAGAGCTACCGGTATTTTATGCAGACCAACCTCTTTAACCATATTGATATTAAGCCAGAGAACACCAATGTGCCCAATGGCCTGGCAAAAAACGAAGCGGACGAATGCGAACGCTACGACAATGTTGTGAAGGGACTTGGCTATGCCGACCTGCAGCTGCTGGGCATCGGGTCCAATGGGCACATTGCCTTTAATGAGCCCTACCCGTGCTACCGCAAGGAAACCCATATCGTGGAGCTTTCCGAAAACACGATTCGGGACAATGCCCGGTTCTTTGCCTCGGAAGATGAAGTGCCCAAAAAGGCAATCACGATGGGAATCGGATGCATCATGGCAGCAAGACGGATCCTGATGGTGGTGAATGGCGAGAACAAGGCGCAGGCGGTATACAATGCGTTCTGCGGCCCCATCACACCGGAATGCCCGGCTTCCATCCTGCAGCTGCATAACGATGTGGTGCTGGTAGGCGACGAGGCGGCACTCAGCCTGCTGCCTAAGGAGATGCTGAAATAAACGCAAAAAAAGTCAGTGCTTCGGCACTGACTTTTTTGTTTACTGATAATCGTAATTGGTGGGCTCGGCAAAGGGACGGTCCAGCAGTTCAGGATGGTCGAAGAGGTAGGTTACCACCTTAAGGCTGCGGGCAAAATAGAAGCCGTCAGCAATGCGCTCGTCCAGCGTGGCGCCGATATCCACCACGTCGCGGATCTGTTTGGTGCCGTCGGGCATGATGCGTTCGGCCTTGTGAATGGTTCCCACGGTGACCATAAAGCTGTTGGTGCCGTAGTTGTTCAGGTGGTGGTAAACGGAGGGGCACTGGATGCTGCCCAGGTTGCTGAGCAGAACGGAGGAATAGTTGGCATCGCCATCGGTGAGGGCCTTGGGGTTGATGCCCCAGAAATCCAGCCAGCGGACGATGCGGACGATGACCATAAGCAGCAGGCGGGGAATCTTGGCAAATCCGTCCACTACGCTGTCGATGCCGCCGGTGGAGTGCTCGCTCTTGCGGGCCTCGCGCACATCGCCATAGATGCGGTGGCTGATGGAATCCAAAGTGTCGTCGTCTTTGGGGATGATATTCATGAAGGCTTCGTCGGCCCCGTCGGCAAAGCGGCGCTTGGCCATGAAGCTCATGATGATCTCGTCGCGCTCATAGGTGCGGCGGCCCTGAATAAAGCGGTTCATCTTTGGGCGCTCGTTTACCATTTTTGCCACGGCAAACACAATGCAGTGGAAAATGGTGGTTTTATAATTGGGATGCTCTTCGTTCTTTTTTGCAATGTACTGCATCAGCTCGGTGATGTCGAACTCCTGCTGCATCCAAACCTCGGCATCGGCGCGGTTGGGCATGATGTGGCCCATGATCACGTTCAGGCCGGTGGTATCATAGACACGGTGACCGTCGCGGCGGTCGCCCCATTTTCTTTTTCTCTTTTCAGCCATAGTGCAATTCTCCTGTTCTTCCGGTTCATTTTAGCCAGTGGTGAAAACGGATTCAGTATAGCGGAAATACGCGGCATTGGCAAGGAGTATTCCGCGGAGAAAGGATGAACTCCCTGATTCGAGAGAATCAGGGAGTTCATTATATTAATAATAAAGAAAGGAAAGAAATAATCAGCTCATTCGTAGTCTGCCACGTTTGCCCAGCGCAGCAGGAAATCGCGTTCTTCCAGGTTGCCCTTTACGGACTGGGAGGCGGCAACAATGGGCATCCAGCGCTGCACATATCGCTTGTCGGTTCCGCTTTTTTCACAGAACATGTCAAGATACATCTCTGCCTCAGCAGACTCGTCTGCCAGGTAGAAGGTAAGGTAGGTGCGCGCAATATCGGCAGAGGCATTGCCCTGTGTGGCATGGGACCAGTCAAGCACATACACTTTGCCCTCGGGCGTTACGATCACGTTGGAGGGGCAGATGTCGCCATGGCATACCTTGTCATGGGTGGGCAGGCCTTCCAGACGGATCAGCAGCTCGTAACGGGTTACAGGGTCCAGGTCAGCGGACAGGATCTTGCGGTTCATTTTATCCTTGATGCGGCTGAGCATGGGGCTGTGTTTTGTATGGATGAGCATCTGAGCGTCCAGCATTATTTCAATGTATTTCTCGATATTCTCCGGATCCTCCTGCATCAGCTGAAGGATGGTTTTTCCTTCAATGAATTCGGATATGATGGCCCATTTTCCATCGATGCAGGTGACCTCAAGAATTTTGGGAACATTCAGGCCAAGATCTTCGACCCGGGCCTGGTTCAGGGCTTCGTTCAGAATATCTGCCTTGGAATAGTTCTGGTTAAAAAGTTTGATGACGCGGTCGCCATCACGGTAGATGGTTTTTGTTTTACGCGATGCAATTACTTCTGTCAGGTTCATAGCTTAGCTCCTTTCCAGCTGAGATGCGTCGGGTTTTTCAACTTCGGTGAATTTATTGCCATAGTAGGCATTCAGGTACATCTGCCTGATCTCGCTCATCAGGGGGTAACGGGGGTTGGCGCCGGTGCACTGGTCATCAAAGGCCTGCTCCACCATCTCGTCCAAAGTGGCAAGGAAGGCTTCCTCGTCGGGCACATAGTCGCGAATGGTGGGCTTGATGCCGACCTTGGCCTTCAGCTCATCGATCTTTTCAATCAGCTTTTCCACCTTTTCCTCATTTGTGCTGCCGCCGCAGCCAAGATAATCGGCAATTTCGGCATAGCGGGCCATGGTATGAGGATGGTCATACTGGGAGAAGGTTCCCATGCGGGTGGGAACATCACAGGCGTTGAAACGGATCACTTCGTCCATCATCAGGGCGTTGGAAAGACCGTGGGCCAGATGGTGGAAAGCCCCCAGCTTGTGGGCCATGGAATGCATTACACCAAGGAATGCATTGGCAAAGGCCATGCCGGCGATGGTTGCAGCGTTGGCGACCTTTTCACGGGCTTCGTAATCGGTCTGGCCATTTTCATAGGCGCGGGGCAGGTAGGTGAAGATGGTCTTCAGCGCACGGAGGGCAAGACCGTCGGTATAATCAGTAGCCATGATGGAGGCATAGGCTTCGAGGGCATGGGAAACGGCATCGATGCCGGAAGAGGCGGTAAGGCCCTTGGGTGCGGTCATATGGAAGTCGGTATCCACAATGGCCATGTTGGGCATAAGCTCATAATCGGCCAAAGGATACTTGATGCCGGTGCTTTCGTCGGTGATTACGGCAAAGGGAGTGGCTTCGCTGCCGGTACCGGCAGAGGTGGGAACGGCGATGAAATATGCTTTTTCACCCATTTTGGGGAACTTATAGATGCGCTTGCGGATATCGCTGAAGCGCATTGCCATGTCGGCAAAGTCAGCTTCGGGGTGTTCGTAAAGCACCCACATGATCTTGGCTGCGTCCATGGGAGAGCCGCCGCCCAGTGCGATGATCACATCGGGCTTGAAGGCAAGCATCTGCTCGGCTCCGCGGCGGGCACAGGCCAGGGTAGGATCGTTGGGAACATCAAAGAAGCAGGTATGCTGAATCCCCAGCTCTTCCAGCTTTGCAAAGATGGGATTGGCTGCACCGGTTTTATACAGGTGGGGACCGGTGACGATAAAGGCACGCTTTTTGCCCATGTCGCCCAGTTCCTTCAGGGCAACAGGGAGGCAGCCGCGTTTGATATAAACTTTTTCAGGAGCACGGAACCAAAGCATATTTTCCCTTCTTTCCACAACGGTTTTAATGTTCAGCAGGTGCTTAACACCCACGTTTTCCGAAACGGAGTTGCCGCCCCAGGAGCCGCAGCCCAGGGTGAGGGAAGGAATAATGCCAAAGTTATACAGGTCGCCGATGCCGCCGTGGGAGGAGGGAGTATTCACAACAATACGGCAGGCTTTTGCACGTGACTGGAAAAGGCGAAGCTTTTCTTCCTGTGTGGCAACGTTGAGATAGATGGAAGCGGTGTGGCCGATACCGCCGTCTTCCAGAAGACGCATGGCTTTGCCCATGGCAGCTTCAAAATCGGCTGCATGATACATAGCAAGGACGGGGGACAGCTTTTCGTGAGCAAATTCTTCGCTCAGCTCCACAGATTCCACTTCGCCAATCAGGATCTTAGTTCCTTCCGGAACCGTAACGCCGGCCATGGCAGCAATGGTGACAGGCTTCTGCCCAACGATGCCGGCATTCAGCGAGCCGTTGATCAGAATGGTCTTGCGCACTTTTTCAATCTCGTCCGGTTTCAGGAAGTAGCAGCCCCGGGCAGCAAATTCATGGCGGACCTGTTCGTAGATGGAATCCAAAACAATAACAGACTGCTCGGAAGCGCAGATCATGCCGTTATCAAAGGTTTTGGAGTGGATAATGGAGTTTACGGCCAGCAGCAGGTCGGCGCTGTCGTCGATGATGGCGGGGGTGTTGCCCGAACCTACACCAACGGCGGGAGTGCCGGAGGAATAGGCCGCATTTACCATACTGGGGCCGCCGGTTGCAAGGATCAGGTCGGCTTCTTTCATCAGTTTTCTCGTAAGCTCGCGGGAGGGAACATCGATCCAGCCGATAATGTCTTCCGGGGCACCTGCGGCAACGGCTGCTTCCAGAACCAGTTTGGCAGCCTCAACCGTGGAACTTTTTGCACGGTGGTGCGGGCTGATGATGATACCATTGCGGGTCTTTAGGGAGATGAGGCACTTGAAGATCGCAGTGGAGGTGGGATTGGTAGTGGGGATGATGGCGCAGATCAGGCCAACCGGCTCAGCAATGTGGCGTACGCCCAAAGCCGTATCCTCATCAATAATACCACAGGTTTTTGTATCACGATAGGCATTATATATATATTCGGAGGCATAATGGTTTTTGATTACTTTATCTTCTACCAGACCCATGCCGGTTTCAGCAACAGCTGCTTTGGCAAGGGGAATACGCGCTTTGCTGGCTGCAGTGGCAGCAGCGAGAAAAATTTTATCCACCTGCTCCTGCGTAAAATGTGAGTAGATCTCCTGAGCCTTTTTTACACGTTCAATCCGTTCATCTAAGGTTTCCAGAGAATCAACGATCTTATATTCGGTTCCCATAGCACAAACTCCTTTGTTTTGGAAAATTGAAATGTAGAAGGCCAACAAAAGTGTGACTTTTGTCTAGACATTTCTTTATCAGAATTTTAACGCCGTTGAGATTGTTTGTCAATTAACAATCAAACTTTTGGTAAAAAAGACAAAACAGTTGTCCGCAAATGACGTCCAAGGTGCAAATTCTGTGAAAAACGACAATGCTCTGCAAGGAGGAACAGGATTACAGGTTATATGCAGTTGATGATACACAGCAGAACCGGTTAGGAGTTTCGCTTGAGTATTCAGGCGGAGTATGATATGGTAACGCTGTTTAGATTGAAAAGGGAATTGTCCCTGTGAGGATACAGATATGGCAACAAAAACGATCGTATGTAAATTTGGCGGAACCTCTCTTGCCAGCGCGGAGCAGTTCCGAAAGGTAAAAGAGATCATTCAGGCAGACTCGGCACGCCGAATCGTGGTGGCATCGGCTCCCGGTAAGCGCTTTGACGAGGATATTAAGGTGACGGACCTGCTGATCGACTGCTGCGGGCGCGCGCAGCGGGGCGAGGATTACACTGCGGTGCTTCAGACCATTCAGAACCGTTTTCAGCAGATCATTGATGAGCTGGGCGTTTCCATGGACCTGGAAAGTGAAATGAACGGGATCCGACAGCACCTGGAGGCAGGCCCCGAGATCGCCTATATGGTAAGCCGCGGGGAATACCTGAATTCCATGATCCTGGCCCAATACCTGGGCTTCACTTTTGTGGACCCGGCCTGGTGCGTCTGCTTTGACGAGGATGGCGTGCTGGATGCAGCAATGACGCAGCGCACCATGGGGGCGGCGCTCAAACCCCTGCACGGGGCTGTGGTGGCCGGCTTTTACGGCGCAGATTCTGCAGGTGCGATCCGCACGTTTTCCCGCGGCGGCTCGGATATTACGGGCTCGCTGGCGGCAAGGGCTATCTCTGCCGACCTGTATGAAAACTGGACGGATGTATCCGGCTTGCTGGCGGCGGACCCCCGCATTGTAAACGAACCCAGAACGGTGGACTATCTGAGCTACCGCGAGCTGCGCACCCTTTCCTATATGGGCGCTTCGGTGCTGCATTCCGATGCAGTTCGCCCGGCAGCCCGGGTGGGGATCCCCATTAACATCCGCAATACGAACCGCCCTCAGGATGCCGGAACCATGATCGTTGGCCAGCTGCCGGAGGGGCGCAAAAACGCCGTGATCACCGGTGTGGCGGGCAGACGCGGCATGTCGGTGATTCAGGTGGAAAAGGTGATGGTCAGCGATGGAGCGGGATTCAGCGCCCGCATGCTGGACATTCTGAAGAACCGCGGCATTCCCTTTGAGCAGTGCCTTACAGGAATCGACACCATTTCGCTGGTGATCCGCAGCGACCGGCTGGATGCATGCAAGACGGAACTGCTGGAAGAGATCCGCAGCACGCTGCACCCGGATACCCTGAACGTGAAAGAAAACCTTTCTATGATCGCCGTGGTGGGCGAGGCAGAGAGCGGCTACCGCAATGCCACGGTGCGGGTGCTGAAGGCCCTGACCGATGCCGGCATTGAGATCAATACCATCAACCAGGGCGCCGGCAGCCTGAACCTGCTGATCGGCGTGGCAGAAGACCGGTACCAGGATGCGATCCGGGCGGTGTATTCTGTGCTTGGCTGAGTGAAGAAAAAAAGAAGACCCGATTCCGGTATGGAGTCGGGTCTTCTTTCAGGTTTTTGGTAAAAATTCAGATGCCGGTCATAGCCGCAAGCACATCGATCTCCATCTGCTGGATGTTCTTGTGCATGGCCAGAGCTTCGTCGATATCGATGTCGGTAAAGCCGCCGTCCTGCGTGCAGACGATGCGGTTGGTCTTGCCTTCCTTCAGCAGTTCCACGGCAAGATAGCCCATCTTGGTGGCGTTTACACGGTCGCGCCCGGTGGGGGTACCGCCGCGCTGAATATGGCCCAGAACAGTAACACGGGGATCCAGGTCCGTTGCCTCTTTGATCTGCTCGGCAATGGCCGAAGCGGAGCCGGCGCCCTCGGCAACAACGATCATATAGTGCGTAAAGCCGTTCAGGCGGGCCTGACGGATCTTTTCCACCACGTCCTGCTCGAAATCAATGGGCTTTTCGGGAACCAGGACTGCAGTTGCACCGCAGGCAAGGCCAACATACATGGCAAGGTAGCCTGCATTGCGGCCCATGACTTCCACCACCGAGCAGCGTTCGTGGCTCTGCATGGTGTCGCGCAGCTTATCGATGCATTCAATGGCGGTGTTGGCAGCAGTATCAAAGCCAATGCAGTAATTGGTGCAGGCAATGTCGTTATCGATGGTGCCGGGAATGCCGATGACATTTACGCCAAATTTGCTGAGCGCCAGAGCACCGCGGAAGGTACCGTCGCCGCCGATGGCAATGATGCCGTCGAGCCCAAGGAATTTGCAGGTAGATGCAGCCTTGCGCTGACCTTCTTCCGTCATAAATTCCTTGCTGCGGGCAGTGTAGAGAATGGTGCCGCCGCGATTAATGGTGTGGGAGACACTTTTTTCATCCAGCTTAACCACGTCGCCATTGATCAGGCCGTTATATCCGCGGCGTATTCCGTAGCATTCGATTCCGCGGTAAAGTGCCGCACGCACTACGGCACGCACACAGGGGTTCATACCGGGAGCGTCGCCGCCGCTGGTCAGAACGCCGATTCGTTTGATGGCCATATGAGGACCTCCTAGATTATTATCATTGTAGTATTGCCGCAGAGACCTGCGGACGAGTTAAATGTATTATAACCTAAAAGTGAGAAAATAAAAGAGAAGTTTTTATGTAAATTGTGTAAAAAATAAAAAACCGGCTCTCGAAAGAGAACCGGTTATGAGCAAGGCACAGATCAGTAACTGTATCCGCCGGCAGCAGAGCTGTACTGCTGGTCAAGCAGATTCTGGTAGAACTGCGCATGTGCAGCTTCCATATAGGCAGCCACCCACAGAACACCAACACCAATACACAGAGTACCAAGGATCAGCCAGCCGATAAAGCTGAGATCCAGCAGAAACAGGCGCATCTTGTTCCCATTCATCATGGCTGCGCTTTCCCGCATGCAGGTGCGGAAATCGTAGTCGGGGTGGTCGCAGCGGATGAAATAGACCATGGACCAGGAATAGGCCTTAATGACACCGGGCACTACCAGCAGCAGGCTCCACAGGGCAGTAAACAGACTGACCAGCAGGCCAAGCAGGAAGTTTTCGCCAAAGCCCTCGCGGAATCCCTTCAGCAGGTCGTCCAGATTCATTAGCTGGCCGTCGCGGCACTGGTTAAGGAACATGTATGCCACGCTCACAGAGAATGGGCCAGTGATGAGGGAATTGAGAAGACCGCCATAGCTGACGTTTTTGAACACCAGGCTGATCACGTTGGAGACTGCTGCCTGAACTGCAACCGTGATCACATCATACAGCCAAACCTTGCCGAAAAGGGAATGACCCAGCTGCGCCTTTGCGCGGGCCTTCAGTTCGGAACCGGAAAGATACATAAGAGAGACCTCCTTTATAATGTTCGAATGTATGGGATCAGTATAGCACTTGAAATGACAGAAAGCTACAGAAAAAGGACCGGCCGGAAGCAACTTCCGAAATCGTTAATCGCCGCTTTCGGCAGCCGGCTCCTGAGCGGACCGCTTGGCGTTCAGCTGCTTGTTATCGGCAAGGCGCGCATGCTGGTCGCTGCCGATGCGCAGGACTTCTGCGATGTTCGAAAGCGTGTCAAGGCCAAGCAGGGCTGCTGCATCGTTTACGATGTCTGCGGCATCCATCATGCCCATGCCCCGGTTTTTCACCACTTCCACAATGTCGCCGCCCACAACATAGGTGTTCAGCAGAATGGAAATGATTGGCAGACCAAGCGCATCGGTGATCAGAGTGGCATTTTCTGCCCAGTTGGAGGAATTGCGGTCGGGCTTATAAAGGGGAAGGATCAGATTGACGATCTTTTTCTCGCTGCTGTCAGCGGCGGAGGCAAAGCTCATGATCTGGCCGGCTTCTTTCATTGCGGCAAGTTCCGCACCTATTGTTCCTGCCTCGTCGATCACGGCAAAGTCAGCGTCCTTATAGGCAGCAGTGACCGCTTCGGTAAGGCGGCTGAGCTGCGCGGAAGCATCGGCGGAAAAGAGGATAAGGTCGGGCTTTTCGTCAGCTGCCATTTCGGCAAGCGCGGCTTCATCGCCATAGGGGACGGTTTTAAGGTCAAGATAGGGGCGCCTGGCAAGCTCTTCTATAAAAGCTTTATTCGTTTCATTCTCCTGCAGGCAGAGCAGCAGAGACTTCATTACCAGCGTGATGTAGGGCAGCGAGGCCGAGGCAGCGGCAGCAGCGGCTGAGGCGGCAGCTGCTTTTTTTACTGCAAAGGCGATTCCAGCCACCAGAGACACGGCTGCGGCGGAGATTATAGCAATTGCGCCGGGGCTCTGAGAAGGGGACTTTTTAGGCAGGGTATTTGTTTCTGAGGCGCTGCATTCGCTGCAGTGGCGCTCCTCCAGCCCTTCGCGGAACAGAGTGGGAGCGGTGACAAGGGCCCAGTCGCCAAAACGGTGGCCGGGAGCGGGCAGCGCTTCTTCAGCAACATCGCCGCATTCAGAGCAAGTAGCGGTGCGCAGGCCGTCGGCCGTGCAGGTGGCAGGCGTTTCCTCCGCCTTGTAGCTGTGGCCGAGGGCAGGGAGGATCTCGGCGGATGTATCACCGCAGGTCTTGCAGGTGGAACTGCGGGAACCTTCTGCGGTGCAGGTGGGCAGAACTTCTTCGGTTTCATAATCGTGGCCAAGGGCGGGGAGCAGCTTTTTCTGCTGCTGGCCGCAGCGGCTGCAGGCGATCAGCTCTTCGCCATCTTCGGTACAGGTGGGGTCGGTAACCGTTTTTTTGTAGTTATGGCCAAGGGGGCCGGAATTCTCTTCGTAGCCTTTCCCGCAGCGGGTGCAGATGTAATTGGTAACTCCGCCCTTGGTGCAGCTTGCAGAAGTGGATGTTTTGTAGCTGTGGCCGGTGGCCGGAACAGGCCGTTCATAGGAATAGCCGCAGCTGTTGCAGGTCCCGTAGGTGAAGCCTTCCTCTTCGCAGGAGGCGGGGTAGCCGCCGGTGGTCATGGAACCGCCGCATACCGGGCACCCGGCTGCATGGGCAGGAACGGAAAGCAGAGGTATAGAGAGGAACAATACTGCGCAAAGCAGGGGGAGGATTTTTTTCAGCTTCAAGATAGGCTCCGTTTCTGAATCAATTGGGATTCAAATGGTTCTTTTTCGGCTATTATTTCAAAAAAACAGATTAATGTCAACCAAAACAGGGCCTTGGCAGGCTTACTTTCTGTTTGCTTTTCCTGGAACAGTATTGTATAGTAAAAAACACATAACAAACTAAACTGCCCTGGGTGAAAGGAACTGCCATGAACAGTAAAATATTAGAAAAAGCTGCTGCAATCAACAAACGGTATGGCGAATTTATTGAAAAATGCGACCGCTGCGAAGAAAGCCGCCAGTGGGATGTGGAACAGTATGGCCAGATGGAGATGTATCTCTCTAACGAGCTTACCTGCATTCTTCTTCGCCTTTCCGCTGCCGACGGCAACATTTCTGACGAAGAGGTGGAGCTGTTCAATGCAATCTGCGGCACCAGCTATTCCCTTGAGGGGCTGAAGGCAGTATACGACGAGATGGGCGATACCATCCGCAGCTACTCTGTGGAAGGTTTTATTAAGGACCTGGCAGAACTGAAGGAAAAGTTTACGGAGCTTATGGTGGAATACGCTGTGATCGTGTGCGATTCCTGCGCGCTGCTTTGCGCATGCGACGGCGTTGTTTCCGATGAGGAACAGCAGGAAGCCAAGATCATCCTGACGACTGTTGGCATTTAAGGCCCGGCAAGGAAGAAGTCTGCCGCCAAAAGATCCGGCCGCAATGCCGCTGAACCAAAAGATAAAAGCCCTCCGGTGTGTAACCGGAGGGCTTTTGCAGTTATAGATGGTTTTATTCGGCCTGATCGCCGTCCATGATCATGGACAGAGCACCGTAAAGAATGGAATCGTCGCCAAGGCCGGCGCATTTCAGTTCCACGGTGGGGCGGATAGAGGGCATGCAGTATTTATCCACTTCGGCAGTGATCTTCTCGAGCAGAACATCGCCGCAGGCTTCCATTACACCGCCGCCATAAACCACAAGGTCAGGGCTGAAGACGTTGATCAGGCTGCCGGTGGCAACAGCAAGGTAGTGGCAGGCACGGTCAACTGCTTCACAAGCCACGGCATCCTTCTGCTTCAGGGCCTTCTTCATATACTTGCTGCGGAACACGCCGTTTTCAATCTTGTCGCTGAGGAAGCTTTCGCGGCCGCGGCCGACCTGCTGGGTGATATAGGCGGACATACCCTTTTTGCTGGAGAAGGCTTCCAGACAGCCGCGCTGACCGCAGCCGCAGAGGGGTCCTTCGGGATCCAGGATCAGGTGGCCAAGTTCGCCGGCCTTAAATCCGGTGCCGGTGAACAGCTCGCCGTTCATGATGATGCCGCCGCCCATGCCGGTGCCGACAAACAGACCGATCACGTTCTGGTAGCCCTTTGCAGCGCCATATTTAAATTCGCCCAGTACGCCCACATTAACATCGTTGCCAATGTAGAACTTTGCGCCGAATTTCTTTTCAATCGGGGTGCGGATATCGTAGTTGCGCCAGGGCAGATTCGGGCTGAAGAGGACGATGCCGGTGGCAGAATCGATTACGCCGGGAGCGCCGGCAGCAATGGCATGAATGTCACTCTTTTTCAGGTTGGCTTCTTTCAGCATTTCCTCAACAATGCCAATGATCACCTGCTCGATGTTTGCAGCATCATCGCCATCGGCTTTGGTGCGCTTTTTCAGGCGGTAAATGATTTCGTTCTGTTCGTTGAAGATTACGCCAAGTACCTTTGTTCCGCCAATATCCAGGCATACATTATATTTTCCGGCCATTGCAGTTCCTCTTTTCTGTATGAATTATTAATTTGAGTTCAATTACAGCTGGCGAAAAAGGATTTTTCACAGAAACAGCACCCAGCAGGAGCAGGAAACTGTTCCTCCAGCCAAAAACAGTGTATCAGCTTTTATAGTAGCCTGCAAGTAAAAATAAAGAATATCTGCCAGGATGATTTATTCATGTTGCAATTTTTTCAGGTTTGCGGTAGAGTAAAATTTGTATATTTTTAAATATTATTTGTGGGGCTCTGCACTTCAGGAGAAGTACCATAAAACAGTCCAGATCCAATCTCCCCGGCAGGTTCCGAAGAATGGAGGCATGAACATGCTCCAGCGTCTGGCAGGCTGCCTGCTTGCCCTCCTGAACCGCATCGGCGCCTGGCTTGCACAATGGCTGAAGCCGGTTCCGGCGGCGCCGCTTCCCCCGCACGAGGTCTGCCTGGTTCCGCCCAGTGAGGAGCAGGCCGAAACACCTGCCCCTGAATTACCCGACAAGGGCGGGGAAGAAAAAACAGAACATAAAAAAAACATACATAAAAAAAAGAAACACGCGAAAAGAGGTTCCAAAAAAACCATGAAAGACAGCGATACAAAGAAGAAAGCCAAGAAAAAAGACGGAAAGAAAAAGAACAAGGCAGTAACGGAAGCTGCCCTGCCCGAAAACGAACAGCTCGCGCAGGCTGTGCCGCAGGAAATGCTGCTGCCAAGCCAGACGGCAGCGGAAGAATTAAGTGAAAATGAAAACGACGAGCCGGAAAAAGAAGCTGGCAAGCATGACAAGATCTTTGAAAACCGAGAGCTCTCCTGGCTGAAGTTCAACGACCGCGTGCTGGACGAGGCCCAGAAGGATAATGTGCCCCTGTGCGAGCGCATGACCTTCCTGTCAATTTTCCAGACGAATCTGGACGAATTCTTTATGGTGCGTGTGGGTTCACTGCAGGATCAGAGCATGCTGAAGGGCGACCATCGCGACTCAAAAACGCACATGACACCCAAACAGCAGATCAAAGCAATTTCCCGCGTTGTCAACCGGCTCTATGCCGTGCGTGACGATTGCTACCGGGAGGTAATGAACCTGGTAGAGGCCCAGGGAATCCGCCTGATCGGTTTTCAGCAGA
>JAKSSN010000035.1 GCA_024403095.1 Oscillospiraceae bacterium | reverse complement strand
TTCCTGGGCGGCAGCAGGGGAGAAAGAATAGTCTCCGCTGCTCTCGGGTACAAACTCTTCAGGAACAAATTCATTTCCGGAAGTATAGCTTGCAAAAAACGAATCGCCGCTTTCCGTCCGGTAGGTGTAGTCGGCATCGGAAAATGCGCTCTGGGGCGCAGGAACAGAAGAACCGAAACTGCGATATTCTTCCAGAATAGCGTCCAGATCAAAGCTGAAATTTTCTGAGATAATATTCAGTTTTTCGTTTTTGTTTTCTTTCATGGGGCGTACAGCCCTTTCTGCAGAATGGTGCGGGAAAAACAGCCGTTATCTGCTGCGCTGACGAAGGATCTCGTACATGGTAATGGCAGCAGCTGCGGAAGCATTCAGCGAGCTGACCTGGCCTTTCATCGGCAGGCTAACGGTAAAGTCGCAGCTCTCGCGCACAAGGCGGCCCATTCCATCGCCTTCACTGCCGATCACCAGCGCGACCGGGCCGGAAAAATCGGTGTTCCAAAGGTCCTTGTCGCCGTCGGCAGCAGTGCCGTAGATCCAAAGGCCCATGTCCTTCAGGTCCTTGATGGCGGCGGGCAGATTGGCAACGCGGGCGATAGCCATGTGCTCGGCGGCACCGGCAGAAGCTTTATCCACAATGGCGGTGGCACCGGCACTGCGGCGCTTGGGAATGATCACGCCGTGAGCTCCAGCGCACTCAGCACTGCGGATGATGGCGCCAAGATTGTGCGGATCGCTGATCTCGTCGCACACGATCACAAAGGGATCTTCGCCGCGCTCGGCAGCAACGGCAAGAATATCGTCGATGGAGCAGTATTCCCGAACGGCGCACACAGCGATCACACCCTGGTGTGCGTGGGTCTGGCTCATGAAATCCAGCTTGCGGCGGTCGCATTCGGTTACTACAATGCCGGCATCCCTTGCCTTGGAGGCGATGTGGCCCAGCGTCTTGTCGGTCTCGCCGCGGGAAATATAGATTTTATCAATGGTACGTCCGGCACGCAGTGCTTCGATCACAGCGTTGCGGCCTTCGATGATCTCGTTTTTAACTTCGTTGTTTTCAACCTGGTTCATAGAATAAAACTTCCTGTATATTGAAATTAATGCTTATTATGCGCAATTATACAAATGCCATCATACCACAGATATACGAAAACGCAAAGGATTTTTGCCTGTTCACAAAAAATACATAGACGAATCGTATCAAATAAGGTAAAATTGCTGCATCTTAGAAAACAAGGTCGTAACAAAATGAAAAGTCCACGCGGCGCCATCGAGCGCTTCTGCTATAAGCATCCCTATTTTGGGGTGCCGCATCTGATGAAATATGTGGCCATCGGCAACGCAGTCTTCTGGCTGCTGGGCATGTTCAGCCCCGCAACGCTGCAGTATCTCACCTTTTCTCCGGCAGCGATCCTTCGCGGCCAGATCTGGCGCCTCATCAGCTTTGCCCTTTATCCGCCCTCCACTTCGCTGATCGCACTGATCTCCATTTATTTTTATTATTTTCTTGGCACCTCGCTGGAAGGGCGCTGGGGCACGGCGCAGTTTAACGTGTATTTCTTCCTTGGCGTGATCCTTACGGAGGTCTACGGCTTTCTTACCTACTTTATCACCGGGGCAAGCGTGGCGCTGAATGCGCAGTATATCTACCTTTCCATGTTCTTTTCATTTGCCGTGATGTTCCCGGACCTGCAGGTGCTGCTGTTCTTCGTGATCCCGGTGAAAATGAAATGGCTGGCTGTGGTGGATGCCGCCTTCTTTGCCTATGATTTTGCCCGCTATTTCATGGTGTTTGCCCAGACGCATTATGTGGCATACCTGATCTTTGCCTTTTTGCCGGTGGTCGCAGTTCTGAACTTTCTGCTTTTCTGCTGGAGCGACCTGCGCCGCGCTTTCCCGGGCAGACGTTCGGCCCCGAAGGCAAAGCCCATCAACTTCAAACGTGAGTCTGAGCGGATCCGCCGCCAGCAGCAGGCCAACCTTTACCGCCACAAGTGCGCCGTCTGCGGCCGTACCGACCAGGAGTATCCCAACCTGGAGTTCCGCTACTGCAGCCAGTGCCAGGGCTACCACTGCTTCTGCCAGGACCATATCTACAGCCACGTTCACTTTAAAGAATAATCGCTTCCGCCGTCGGTTTCCTGTGGAAATTCGCCGGCGGAAATTTTTTATATTTACAAATACAAGGTTATCTGTTAATAATAAAAAGCGATTTTATTATAATAAGTAATAACCTGCAGAAAAACACATGCAGAACAGGAATAAAAGGCATGGAACGCATCACATCACGCAAAAATAAAATCATTGTTCACCTGCGCGAGCTGGGCAGCGAAAAGAAGTACCGGCAGCAGTGCGGCGAGTTCCTTTGCGACGGGCTTAAGCTTTTAAACGAGGCAATCAGCTTTGGCGCCCAGATCACCGCTGTGCTTTGGAAAGGAACGGCCCAGGCAGCCGACCTTCCCGCAGACTGCCCGCAGTACGAGGCCCCGGAAGACCTTTTTGATTATGCCTCTCCCATGAAAAACAGCCCCGGTCCGCTCTTCACCGTTCGCATCCGGCCAGACAGCGGTCGGGCTCTTTCCAATGCGCTGGTGCTGGAAAACGTGCAGGACCCCGGCAATGTGGGAACCGTTCTGCGCACGGCAAATGCCTTTGGAGTGGATGCCGTGGTGCTGGTTGGCGCCTGCGCCGACCTGTACAGCCCCAAGACTGTGCGCTCCACCATGGGCGCCGTGTTCCGCCAGCGGGCAATCACACTGGCAGATCCCGGGGAGCTGAAAGAACTGCTTACAAAAACAGGGCTGAAGCTTTATGGCGCTGCCCTGCGGGACGATGCGGAAGATATCCGCAATGTGGACCTTCGCAAGGCGGCCGTTGCGGTGGGAAGCGAAGGCAAAGGCCTTTCGCAGGAGCTGCTTGCACTTTGCGATGCTTCTGTGATCATTCCCATGCAGCCCCAGAGTGAATCGCTGAATGCTGCGGTTGCAGCCTCGGTGATCATGTGGGAAATGGCAAGATAAAAAAACCTGCAAAATAAGGAAAACGGGGGGAGAATGCCTGTGACAGAACTTGAATACTGGCTTTGGTTTGCCTCCGACCCGTCCATTCGTCCGGGTGCCAAAAAGGCGCTTCTGGACCAATACGGCGACCCGGAAACCATCTATGCGCTGCCAAAAGAACGGCTGCAGATCCGGGGTGTATCACCTGCCGAGGCAGAAAAGCTTCTGCGGCGCGACCCCGCCCAGCTGAAAGAGCTGCAGGGGCAGCTGGAAAAACAGCAGCTGGATTTTATTCCCCTCTGCAGCAGCCGCTACCCCGAACCGCTGCGCAACATCTTTGACCCGCCTGTCGGTCTTTTTGTAAAAGGCAGCCTGCCTGACCTGCAGCAGAGAGCCGCGGTGGCGGTGATCGGCACCCGGCATGCATCGCCCTATGGAATGAAAATGGGCCGCAGCACAGCGTATCAGATCGCTTCCTGCGGCGCGGTCGTGATCAGCGGGCTCACCGCCGGCATCGATGCCCGGGCGGCGGAAGGCGCGCTGGAAGCAGGCGGCACCTGCATTGGTGTGCTGGGAACTGCGCACGAGCGCGAGACAGGTGACCTTGCAGCGAGGGTGGAAAGAAACGGCGCCGTGATCAGCGAGATCCCGCCCGGCGCAGCCAACAACCGCAATTATTTTCGCGCCCGCAACCGCATCGCTGCAGGGCTGAGTGTTGGAGTGCTGGTGGTGGAAGCACCGGAAAAAAGCGGTACCCGGTTGTTTGTGGCCGAAGCGCTGGACCAGGGGAAGGATATTTTCGTGATTCCCGGCAATGCGGACTCGCCCAACAGCGCAGGCATTTTTGCCATGATGCGCGATGGTGCCCAGCCGGTGCCGGATGGGCTGAGCGTGGTGCGGGAGTACGCAATGCTGTACCCCGAAACGCTCTGTATTCCCAAAACCTGCGAGGTTCCGCCGGAAAAGAAAACTCCGGAACCGCAGCGGAAAAAGCGGCAGGAGGAACCTGCCCAAATTGACAGAAGCAGCAAAACGGAGTATAACAGCGGTCCGAAAACCATTCCGACGGGAGTCACTGCCGAGCAGCGGCAGATCCTGCAGGCCATTCTGGCCGGGGCAGCCTATGTGGACGAGATCACGGAAGCAGCCGGTCTGCCGGTGGCAAAAGTGCTCGCCCAGCTTACTATTCTTGAAATACGCGGATTTGTATCCAGAGATCCGGGCAAACGATATACCGTCAGCTGAGACGGAATAAACATTACGGAGCAGAATATGGCAAAAGCAAAAAATCTGGTGATCGTGGAGTCACCATCCAAAGCCAAAACAATTGAAAAATATCTGGGAAGCGACTATAAGGTCAAGGCTTCCATGGGCCATCTGCGCGACCTGCCGAAAAGCCAGATGGGCGTTGACGTGGAAAACAACTTTGAGCCCAAGTACATCCCGGTAAAAGATAAGCATGAACTGATCGCGGAGCTGAAAAAAGACGCAAAGTCGGCTTCCCTCATCTATCTCGCAACTGACCCTGACCGCGAGGGAGAGGCAATCAGCTGGCATCTGAAGGAACTGCTTCAGATCCCCGATGAGAAAGCGCTGCGCGTTACCTTTAACGAGATCACCAAAAAAGTGGTAACCGAGAGCATCCAGAATCCTCGCGAGATCGACGAGGACCTGGTGAATGCGCAGCAGGCACGCCGCGTGCTGGACCGCATCGTGGGCTATGAACTCAGCCCGCTGCTGTGGCGCAAGGTAAAGCGGAACCTGTCTGCCGGCCGCGTGCAGTCGGTGGCAACGCGCATCGTGGTGGATCGTGAAAACGAGATCCGCAGCTTTGTAAGCAAGGAATACTGGCTGCTGGATGCACATCTCAGCCGTGCAGGCGGCGAGGGCGGCTTTACTGCCCGCTTCCACGGCGTGGGAGATAAAAAGACCGAGCTTGGCTCCGCAGAAGAGACCCAGGCGGTGGCAGAGGCCGTGGAAAAGGCGCCGTTTGTTGTAAGTTCGGTGGAACGCGGCAGACGCGAGCGCAAACCCCAGCCCCCCTTTATCACTTCCACGCTGCAGCAGGAGGCAAGCCGCAAATATGGCATCACGCCCCGCCGCTGCATGTCCATTGCCCAGCAGCTTTACGAAGGCGTTGAGATCACCGGACAGGGAAGCCTGGGTCTGATCACCTACATGCGTACCGACTCGCTGCGCCTTTCGGAAGAGGCAATTGCCGCTGCCCGCAGCTTTATTTCCAAAGCCTACGGCGAAAAGTTCCTGCCTGCGCAGCCCCGCCGCTACAAGGCAAAGGAAGGCGCCCAGGATGCGCACGAAGCCATTCGCCCCAGCGATGTGTTCCTTACGCCCGAAAGCATCCGCAAGGCCCTCACCGCCGAGCAGTATAAGCTCTATACACTGATCTGGGAGCGCTTCACCGCCTGCCAGATGTCCAACGCCGAGTTCGACAGCGTTGCCGTGAATGTGGAAAGCGCCGGATATACCTTCCGCGCCACCTATTCCGAAATGGTATTCGCCGGCCATACGCAGGTATATAAAGAAACCAAGGACGAGGAAAGCAGCGAGCTGCGCAATCCGCTGCCCAACCTGACCGAGGGTGAGGAGCTGCAGCTGGAAAAGCTCACCCGCGACCAGCAGTTCACCCAGCCGCCCGCCCGCTATACCGAGGCTACCCTGATCCGTGCTATGGAAGAAAAGGGAATCGGCCGTCCTTCCACCTACGCGCCCACCATCTCCACCATCACGGCGCATGACTATGTCATCAAGGAAGGCCGTTATCTTCGCCCCACCAATCCGGGCGAAGCCGTTACCGAAAAGGAGAAGAAGGACTTCTTCCCGGAAATCGTGGACCATAAAGTTACCAACGAGATGGAGACCCGCCTGGACGAGATCGAAAACGGCAGCATTGCCTGGCAGAGCGTTCTTTCCGACTTCTATGGCAAGTTTGAGCAGGAGATGCACGCTGCCGAGGAAAACCTGGGCAAAGTGAAGGTCCCCGAAGAGGAATCGGAAGAGATCTGCGAAGTATGCGGCCGCAACCTGGTAAAGCGCAAGGGAAAATTCGGTTACTTCCTTGCCTGCCCGGGCTTTCCTGAGTGCTCGTTCACTAAGCCAATCGTGGAAGAAATGCCGGGCAAGTGCCCCAAGTGCGGCAGCCGTATTCTTAAGCACAAGTCCTCCAAGGGCTATGTATATTATGCCTGTGAAAAACGCCGCGGCGAAGTCTGCGACTTTATCACCTGGGATGTTCCCACCAAGGATTTCTGCCCCACCTGCGGCAAAACGCTCTTCAAGCCGGGCGGACGCGGACCGCTGAAGTCCTTCTGCGTGAATGTGGAATGTGCCGCATTTGTGCCGGAGGAAAAACGGCGCTACCAGAAAAAGCCCAAGACCAAATCAGAAGGCGAAGCCGAGACACCGGCAGCAGAAACCGCCGAAAAGCCGGCTGCAGCAAAACCTGCCAGGAAGGCAGCGGCAAAGAAGCCGGCCGCCAAGGCAGCCTCTGCCGCAAAAAAACCTGCAGCAAAGAAAACTGCTGCCAAAACGACCAAAACTACAAAAAAGAGCAGCGCCTCTTCCAAGGAAGAGTAAGGCGTGCAACGGAGGAAATAAATGGAAACTGTAACTGTTCTTGGAGCAGGCCTTGCCGGCAGCGAATGCGCCTGGCAGCTTGCACGCCGCGGAATTCATGTGCGCCTGGTGGAGATGAAGCCCCAGCGTATGTCTCCCGCCCATGTCTCCCCGTATTTTGCCGAGCTGGTGTGCTCCAACTCTCTGCGCAGCGATGAGCTGGCCAATGCGGTTGGCCTGCTGAAGGCTGAGATGCGCAAGATGGGCTCCCTGATCATGGAGAGTGCCGATGCAAACCGCGTTCCTGCCGGCGGCGCGCTGGCAGTGGACCGTGTGGGCTTTTCCCGCTACATCACCGAAAAGCTGGAAGCCTGCCCCAACATTGAAATTATCCGCGAAGAGGCGACCGACATCCCCGAGGGCGAGGTGGTCATTGCCACCGGCCCCCTGAGCAGCGATGCCATTGCCGACCGGATCGCCGGCCTGTGGCCGGAGTTTGACCTGCATTTTTACGATGCCGTGGCACCCATCGTTACGCTGGAGAGCGTTGACATGAACAGCGCCTATTTTGCCAGCCGCTACGACCGCGGTACTGCAGACTATGTGAACTGCCCCATGACCAAGGAGGAATACCTTGCCTTTGTGGAGGAACTGGTAAAGGCAAAGGAGGCCGAGGTACACGGCTTTGATGACGGCGCTGTGTTCGAAGGCTGCATGCCCGTGGAAGTAATGGCCCGCCGCGGCGTTGACACCCTGCGCTATGGCCCGCTGAAGCCGGTTGGCCTGAAAGACCCCCGCACCGGCGAGGAAAGCTACGCAGTGGTTCAGCTGCGCAAGGACAACGCCGAAGGGACGATCTTTAACATGGTCGGCTTCCAGACGCACCTTACCTGGGGCGAGCAGAAGCGTGTGTTCTCTATGATCCCGGCCCTGAAAAATGCAGAGTTCGTCCGCTACGGCGTTATGCACCGCAACACCTACCTGCAGAGCCCCGGCCTGCTGGACCGTTACTACCGCATGATCTCCAACCCGCGCATCAGCTTTGCCGGCCAGATGACCGGTGTGGAAGGTTATGTGGAATCCTCTGCCTCCGGCATGCTGGTGGGCATTGAAACAGCAGCCCGCCTGCTGGGCATGGCCCCGGTGGATTTCCCCAAGGAGACAGCCATCGGTGCCCTTGGCCTGTATATTTCTGAAGGCAGCGTGGGCGACTTCCAGCCCATGAACGTGAACTTCGGCATTATCACCCCGCTGGAAAAGCGCATCCGCAACAAGAGAGAAAAGAACACTGCGATCAGCGAACGTTCGCTGCAGATCATTGATGAACTGATTAACGACAGGGAGGTACTGAAATGCGTCTGATCATTGATGCTATGGGCGGCGATAATGCCCCCGGTGAAATTGTGAAAGGTGCCGTTCGCGCAAAGCGTGAGCTTGGCGTGGAGGTTACGCTGGTTGGCCGCGAGGACGAGGTAAAGGCCTGCCTGGCTGCCGAGAACTGCACGGATATTCCTGTAGTAAATGCCGATGAGGTCATTACCATGTCGGATGATCCCAGCACGGCAGTGCGTAGAAAAAAGAATTCTTCCATGGCAGTAGCCCTGAATATGCTGCGTGACGGCGAAGGGGATGCCGTGATTTCCGCCGGCAGCACCGGCGCACTTCTCACCGGCGCCACTCTCACGGTCAAGCGTATCCGCGGCATTCGCCGCGCAGCCATGGCTCCTGTGCTTCCCGCCGGTGAGCACGGCGTGATGCTGATCGACTGCGGCGCCAATGTGGAGTGCACGGCAGAATATCTGCTGCAGTTTGCTTACATGGGCAGCTTTTATGCCAGCAAGCTCATGGGCTGCACCAATCCCCGCGTTGGCCTGCTGAATGTGGGCACCGAGGACGAAAAGGGCGGCGACCTGCAGCACCAGACCTTTGCTCTGCTGAAGGAAGCAGGCAATGCCGGCCGCATCAACTTCATTGGCAACGTAGAAGGCACCGATGTGTTCAGCGGCAAGGTGGACGTGGTGGTTACCGACGGCTTCACCGGCAATGTGCTGCTGAAGGCCACCGAGGGCGTGATCAAATACATGATGAAATCCCTGAAGGGTGTGTTCTATAAAAACACCAAGAACAAACTGGCAGCAGCTGTGCTGAAGAATGACCTGGCAGAAATGAAAAAGTCCATGGACGTGAACGAAGTGGGCGGCACTGCCTTTATCGGCATTTCCAAGCCGGTCATCAAGGCTCACGGCTCCAGCAACGCCGACAGTCTGTTTGCGGCAGCACGCCAGGCAGTTAAGTTTGTGAATGCCGGCGTGATCGAGGATATCGTTGCCAACATTGAATATATGAAGATCAGGACAGAATCGGATGGACAGGCTTGAAGAAAAAATAGGATACAGCTTTCATGACCGCAGCCTGCTTCTCACTGCGCTCACTCACAGCTCCTATGCAAACGAAAAAAACAATGCCCTGGTGCAGAGCTATGAGCGCCAGGAATTCCTTGGCGACTCCATCCTTGGCGTAACAGCGGCGGAGTTTCTCTTCCGCCACGAGCCGCACCTGCCCGAGGGCCAGATGACCCGCCTGCGCGCCGAACTGGTGTGCGAGGAAAACCTGCACAAGGTGGCCGACCGGCTGGAGCTCAGCCTGTATATGCGCCTGGGCCGCGGCGAACAGAAGACCGGCGGACGCAAGCGCGCCTCCATCCTTGCGGATATGGTGGAATCGATCATTGCGGCCATTTATCTCGACAGCGGCATGGAGGAGGCAACTGCCTTTATCATGCGCCATATCCTCAACGATGTTCGCTTTGAGGATGTGCATTCCTTTAAGGATTATAAAACGGAACTGCAGGAGCAGGTTCAGAAGAACAAGGGTTCTGTGGTAACCTATGAACAGACGGGTGAATCCGGCCCGGACCACTGCAAGGTGTTTTCCTTCCGTGTGCTCATCAACGGGCAACCGGCAGGAGAAGGCAGCGGCAGAACCAAAAAAGAAGCCGAGCAGCAGGCAGCAAAGCTTGCGCTTGAAAACATGGAAAAAGATAAACAGTAAACCGAAATGCCAGCCAAAGAAAGTATCATTCCTGTCTTTGTGCCCCACCTGGGCTGCCCGCATGATTGCGTGTTCTGCAATCAGCACCGGATCACCGGGCAGCAGGCGGCCACGCCCCAAACAGTAAAACAGGCAATTGATGAAGCAGCCGCCTTGCTCCCCCGGGATGCAAAGCGGCAACTGGCGTTTTATGGAGGCAGCTTCACTGCCATCCCGGTGCCCCAGCAGGAGGCACTGCTGGGCGCGGCACAGGAATACCTTGCCGCAGGAACGATCAGTTCCATTCGCCTTTCCACCCGCCCGGACGCCATCGATGCAGAAGTTCTGCAGCGCCTGAAACACTATGGTGTGCAGACCATTGAGCTGGGCGCCCAGTCCATGGATAACGAAGTGCTGCGGCGCAGCGGCCGCGGGCACACCGCTGAGGAAGTGGAGCGGGCATCCCGACTGATCCGCGAGGCGGGCTTTCAGCTGATCCTGCAGATGATGACGGGCCTGCCCGGCGACACGCAGGAGAAATCACTGCAGACGGCCAGACACATCATTGCTCTGCAGCCGGACGGAGTGCGCATCTACCCCACGGTGATCATTCGCGACACGGCCCTGTATGACCTGTGGCAGCAGGGAAAATACCGGGAGCATACGGTGGAGGACGCTGTGGAGACCTGCGCCGCTATCCTGCCGCTGTTTGCGGAGGCAGGCATTCCGGTGATCCGCCTTGGCCTGAACCCCACGGATGACCTGAGCGGCGGCGACGCTGCCGGGGGCGCCTACCACCCTGCGCTGGGGGAACTTGTGAAAAGCCGGGTGCTGCTGAACCGGGCAAGAAAACTGCTGCGCGAGGCAGAAGTGCACCACGGCAGCGTAACCCTGGGAGTGCATTCCTCGCTGGTGTCGCAGATGACCGGCCAGCACCGATGCAATCTTCTGGCTCTCAAACAGGAATTTCAGCTGAAAAACATAAAGATTTTGGGCGAAAAATGCGCCGATCCCACGGAAATCCAGCTGATTTCCGTTGAAAAGGAAACCAATCTGTAATATAATAACTCAGTTACGTATATAAAAAACACTTTGAAACAGGCAGGAAGCAGTATTGTATTTAAAAGCAATTGAAATACAGGGCTTTAAATCCTTTGCAGATAAAACGCGGCTGACCTTTGAAAAGGACATTACCGCCATCGTTGGCCCGAACGGAAGCGGAAAATCGAATATTTCCGACGCGATCCTCTGGGTCATGGGCGAGCAGCGGACCCGTGCGCTGCGCGGCACAAAAATGGAAGATGTCATTTTTGGCGGCACAGAAAAGCGCAACAAGCTGGGCTTTGCGCAGGTCTCGCTGATCATCGATAACTCTGCCCATATTCTGGATTACGAAAGCCCCGAAGTTACCATTACCCGCCGCTATTTTCGCAGCGGTGAAAGTGAATATTACATCAACAAGGATGCCGTTCGCCTGAAGGACATCAACAGCCTGCTGATGGATACCGGCCTTGGCCGCGATGGTTATTCCATCATCGGGCAGGGGCGTATCTCCGAGATCATTTCCACCAAAAGCACCGACCGGCGCGAAGTGTTTGAGGAAGCTGCGGGAATCTCCCGTTACCGCTACCGCAAGGAAGAAGCCGAGCACCGCCTGGAAAAGACCGAGGATAATCTGCTGCGCATCAACGACAAGATCGATGAGCTGGAGCTGCAGGTCGGGCCGCTGAAAAAGCAGTCGGAAACCGCAAAGAAATACCTGGTGCTGCACGATGAGCTGCGTATCCGCGAGATTTCGCTGTGGTCTGTGAACCTGGAGAGACTGCATGCTGTTTCCGAGGCCGTTGCGCTGGAGAGCCAGCAGGTGCAGCACTCGCTGGAAAAAGCCCGCGCCGAACTGGAAGCGCTGTACGCCTCCTCCGAGAGCATCAGCGAACGCATGCGGGATAAAAACGTGGAGGCAGACGCGGCACGCGAACGCCTTTCCGCATTGGAAGCAAAGATCTCTGCCGCCGGCAGTGATGCAGCTGTGCTGCATACCCAGCAGGAAAACAAGGAAGACCAGCTCAAGCGCATGCTCAGCGACATCAGCGAGCAGGAGAGCCGCACGGCCGAGCTGCGCCGCAGCATTGCTGCCGGGCAGCAGCGCATCGAAAAGATTCAGGCCGAGCTTAAGGACCTGCTGGAGGAAATCCAGGCAAACAGCAATGTGATCGACGGCTGCCGCATGAAGCTGAAAGGCCGCGAAGCCTCTTTAAACGAGCTCACGCAGCGCGTGAATTCCCTTGAGGTCGAAGGCCGCAGCATGGATTCCCGCATTTCCATGCTGGAATCGATGGAGCGGGAATATGAAGGCTACTCCAAGGCCGTAAAAACCGTGATGCGCGAAGCCGCCCGCGGAACCCTGAAAGGAATTCATGGGCCGGTTGCCAATCTGCTGAAGGCAGATAAGGAATGCGCCCTTGCCATTGAGATCGCCCTGGGTGCGGCGGCTCAGTTTATTGTGGTTGGCACCCAGAACGATGGCCGCAACGCCATTGAACTGCTGAAACGGCAGGAAGCCGGCCGCGCCACTTTCCAGCCGGTGGATACGATCCGCGGCAGTGTGATGCGCGACGGACCGGAAAACGACCCCGGATTTGTGGGCATTGCCTATGATCTGGTGGATTTTGATGAAAAATATAAAGGCATTGTTGCAAACCTCCTGGGCCGCACCGTGGTGGCCGAAACGCTTACAGATGCCATTCGCATGTCAAAGGCCAACGATAACCGCCTGCGTATCGTTACGCTGGACGGACAGATGATCAATGCCGGCGGTTCTCTTACCGGCGGCAGCACCCAGAAGGGCAGCGGCATCCTGTCCCGCGCCAACGAACTGCAGGACCTGAAAAAGAAGCGGGCAAGATCGGCCGAAAACGAAAAGACGGCCCGTGCCCAGCTGGAAGAAGCACAGACCAGCATCTCCCGCATCCGCTACACCCTGGATACCGCCCTGCAGGAGCAGACGGAGCTGACGGGCAAGCGTTCGGGTCTTGAATCCGAAGAGCGCACCACCGCCAATGCCAACAGCCAGCTGGATGCCCTGCTGCAGAGCCTGAGCGGCGACAGTGAAGTGCGCCGCAAAGCAGTGGAAGCCGTGGAGGAAGACATTGCCGAGCTGAAAAAGCTGTATGCGGTGAAGAATGACGAGATCGGCTCGCTGAACGAGCAGGCCGCAGCCATCCGCAGCGAGATCGACGAGATCTCCAAAAAGAATCTGGAGCTGGAAGGCAAGCGCAGCCGCGCACAGAAAGAGGCGCAGCGCTGCAACAACGAGATCGTAAGCCTGGAGCGGGATGCCGCCCATATCGACCAGCGCCGCCTTTCCGCGGAAATGGAAGAAAAGCAGATCATCGATAAGCTTTGGGATAATTACGAGCTTTCCCGCACCGCTGCCCTTGAAATTGCGCAGCCGGTGGAGAGCGTGCCGAAAGCTTCCCGCGAGATCAGCGACCTCAAGCGCCAGATCAGTGCCCTGGGCACCCCCAACCTGGGCGCCATTGAGGAATACGAGCGCGTGAGCGAGCGTTACGAATTCCTCACTTCCCAGCGGGATGATGTGCTGAAGGCAAAAACCGAGCTTCTGAAGATCATCCGCGATGTAACGGAAGAGATGAAGACCATTTTCGTCCAGCGTTTTGCCGAGATCGACGAGCGCTTCCGCCAGGTGTTCCTGGAACTGTTCGGCGGCGGCAAGGCAGCCCTGAAGCTGGAGGATGAAGAGAATGTGCTGGAATGCGGCATCGAGATCCGCTGCCAGCCCCCCGGAAAAGCACTTTCCAACATCAACCTGCT
>JAKSSN010000034.1 GCA_024403095.1 Oscillospiraceae bacterium | reverse complement strand
CATGGACTGCACCTCCGGCCAGGGCGCTATGATGGCTATCTCCGTCACCTCCAAGAATCCTGAGCGCGCACTCATGTTCCTGAACCTGCTGAACACCGATCCCGCAGTTATGACTCTGGTCAACTACGGCGCAGAAGGCTTCACCTACAACAAGAACACTGACGGCACCATCTCCTTCACTGACGAGCGCGCAAACTACAGCCCCTGGACCAACGGTGTTGGCAACGTTCGTATCCTGCCTGCAACCGATGCACAGGGCAGCGATTTCTGGGGCCGCTTCTCCGCATACTATGATGCAGCAGAAGCTCTGCCTTACGGCGGCTTCATCTTCGACTCCTCCGTCTGCGAAGACGAGGCTGGCGCACTGGCCAATGTTTACGCAGAGTATGCATTCAACCTGATGTGCGGCGCTGTGGATCCTGCAACTGTTCTGCCTGAGTTCCTGGCCAAGCTCGATGCAGCTGGCATCAACACTCTGGTTGAAGCAGCACAGACTCAGATGGACGCTTACCTGGGCAAGTAATTCCCGGCTGAGTTTTACTGAGACAAATGCATAATTTTAGCCCCATGCCGAAAGGCATGGGGCTTTTTTAGCGACCGGACGATTTTTCAATACCCGGTGAATTTTAAAATAATTATAAGATAAAGGCTTTCAGCATGGAGACCACGCGGTCCAGCTCCTCGTAACTTGTTTCCTGCGATAAGGTAAGCCGCAGCGAAGCTGCCGCATCCTCTTCGGAAAGGCCGATGGCAGTAAGAACATGGCTGGGGGCACTGGAAGCGGAGGAACAGGCCGAGCCGGAAGAAACATGGATCCCGGCATCACTGAGGCGGTCCAGCAGCAGGCCAGCGTTCTGGCCGCGGAAGCAGATATTCACATTGCCCGGCAGACGCCTCTCCCGGGGGCCGTTCAGCCCGGCACAGGGAATCGCGTCCAGGATCTCGCAAATCAGGTGATCCCTTTTTGCTGCAAGCTGATGCATTTTTTCTTCGATCCGGTCAAACGATTCCTCCGCTGCAGCCCTCATGCCCACAATGCCGGGCACATTCACCGTGCCGGCCCGCATGCCATCTTCCTGGCTGCCGCCATGGATCAGCGGGTCAAGACGCACTCCGTTTTTCACATAAAGGAATCCAACGCCTTTAGGCCCCCGGAACTTGTGGGAGGATATGCTCAGCATATCAATGTTCATCTCGTCCACATCGATGGGAACCTGGCCGTAGGCCTGCACGGCGTCGGTATGAAAGAGAATTCCATGCCTGTGAGCAATGGCGCCAATCTGCTGTACCGGCTGAATGGTGCCAATTTCGTTGTTGGCAAACATAATGGTGATCAGGATCGTATCCGGGCGGATCGCTGCCTCCAGCTCCGGGAGGCGGATGAATCCTTCTGTGTCAACATCCAGATAGGTCACGGAATACCCGTGCTTTTCCAGAAAAGCGCAGGTGTTAAGAATGGCATTATGCTCAATTTTGGATGTGATGATGTGTTTGCCGGGATAAGAGTCAAGAATGCCCTTAATTGCCCAGTTATCGCTCTCGGTGCCGCCGGAAGTAAAATAAACCGTACCGTCTTCCAGGGGGCTTAAGGTCTTCAGCAGGTATTCTCTGGCCTGGTTCAGTGCCTTCTTGCTCTTTTCACCCATGGCGTGGCCGGAGGACGCGTTTCCGTATAGGTCTGTAAATGCCTCGGTCATTGCCTGAATCGCGCCCGGGCACATGGGGGCTGTAGCTGCGTGGTCCAGATAGATGGTTTTGTCATTCATAAGAAGCCTTCTTTCTGCTTCCAGTTAGAAATAATCCGCGATCATCATAGGTTTGGGGTAAAACAGGCTGCTGCAGGGGGCCTGCGGATCGTGCACCTGGATGCCGGGCATCCACTGTGCGGCGGAGGAAAAATCGCTTACACCGCAGATCAGAGCCGAGAAGGCGGCAACGCCAAGGCTAAGATCCGGCTCGTCGCTGCAGGGCTGAACCGAAATTGCGCGGCCGCTGCAAAATTCCACACGGAAGCAGCCGTTGTTCTGCGGAATCTGTTCGTCACATATTTTCAGCCGAATGCAGCCGGAGCCCAGATAGGCAGCTTTTTCAAGCAGGCGCCTGACATTCACGGCACGCACCATGCCCGCGGCTTCCGTTGCCCATATAACAGCACCAAGCGACCATTCCGGCAGCAGATAGCGCATGGCTGGGGTGTTCGGCAGCGTGAATTTTACATAGCGGTGGTCGCTGGCAAGGCTTTTGAACAGATGCATCAGCCCATCAAAACCCTCGCGGTCCAAAAAGCAGAAGCGGCTGCACACCAGGTTGCGGCCATCGGCCTGGTCCTGCTTGCGGAACACGGTATAAGAACAGGGAGCACCATTCTTGCGGTAACATACGTAGCAAAATTCCTGCCTGGCGGCGGGGTCCTGCTCCAGTACCCAGGCATAGTCGGCATCAGTATGCTGAACAGCCATGTTGTAATGGCTTTCCAGGCAGGCATCGATGCTGCGTATTTCGTCCTTTAGGGGGGCGGAGGCTTCGCTCAGGCGGCAGCTGCCGCTGAAGGGTTCGGGCTGCAGCTGGCTCAGATCCACCGACACATTCAGCCGCTGCACGCAGTTTTCATAGCCAAAGCGGCGGTAGTAAGCCGTGGAAAAAGGATAGAGGTAGGAAAGCTCGCAGCCCTGTTCATAAAGCTGGGGCAGCATGGTGCGGAAGCATTCGCGGATCCCGCCGCTGCGGCGATACTGGGGCAGCGTGGCAACACCGCCAATGCCGGCACAGGAGCAGATATTTCCATCAAACCGCATGGATAGCGCAAGCGCCGACAGCGTGCTCATCATGCTGCCATGCTCGTCAAAGCTTGCCCAACGCTGGTGGGTGCAAAGAAAATTCGGGTCAGGAGCCTCGTTCCGGTCCAGCGGCTGCTCAAACGCAATGGCAAACAGCTCCGCTGCGCGCGGCTCTTCGGCGGGGGTGGTTTTTCGGGTGATCATTCCATTTCCTCCGGCTGAAAGGCGTCTTCAGGCAGATATGGCTGCAGCACTCTGCGCAGCAGAAGGCTGCCGAGATAAGCCCCGGCAGAAAAATACAGTGCGACCCAAAGAAAGCCAAGGTTGAAAAACAGCAAAGGGAACCGAGCCAGCAGCACTGCAGGCAGCAAAAGAACCGCAATCAGCAGCAGCGAGACAGGCAGGTTGCCTATGCCAATAAACATTGCGTTTTTCAGGGTTTCCAGCAGTGTGTTGCTGAAAAAGGAAATAAGCGGAAAGGCATAGCAGGCAGTGATCAGGGCAAGCAGCGCCAAAAGAAGGATGGGAATGTGCGCAAAGGAAAAACCGCCCAAAAGGTGGGAAAACAGAAAATAATCGGCAGCAAGAGCAGCGCCTGCAAGCAGCAGAACCAGCCAGACGCAGGTCGCCTGCCGGAAATTGGCGCGAAATGCGCGGAAAAATGAACGGAACACTCCCTGTTCGTGCTTGGTTCCAATGCGGAATACCACATGATACAGCGCAGCTGCCGAAGCACCAATGGTAAAAACCGGAAGGCAGGCTGCCAAAAACAGAATATTCAGAATTATCAGATCGGCAAGGCGGCTGATACCAGCCATAAAGCGGGAATTCGGGGAAAAAAGCCGGTCCATGGAATCACCTCTTTCATGCTTAAAAGTATTATACCATCTGCTGAAAAAAAGTGACAGCGCCGAACCTGTATCCGCTTGCCTTTTTTTGCTTTGCTTTGTCAAGGTGAGGGCGTTCCGTTGCGGCCGGAAAAAAGAACTTTTATAATGACAATGAAAAGAATTGGAAAGCAGGTGAGGGGATGAACCGATTTGCGGCAGCAATTGCTGTGCTGGGAGCCCTGCTGCTTGCCGGTTGTGCAGGCAGCCAGCAGGTGCCGGCTCCGGAACCAACACCCACACCTGTATTTGAAGAACCTGCACCTGTGGCCGTGCAGGAACAGGAGGAAGAAGAAAGCCCGATGAAACATCAGGTAATTGTATATTTTGCAAACTGGCGGCTGAATGAATCGGCGGAATTTTTCCATGGTGAAGTATCCGGGATCCCCTGGGATTCTGTAAGCTCGGTAAACCATGCATTCTGGGCGGTTGAACCGGTGGAGGGAACCGAAGAGACTTCCTTCCAGCGCAGGGCAAGCGGTGCCGGCGCCCGCACGGAGTTCCGCATCGTATCCCTCAACCCGGATATGGACCTGAACGATACCGAGCCCAGCAAGCTGAATCCGGAGCTGCCCCGCAACCATTTTGCCCAGTATGCGGCAATGAGCGAGAAGTACCCGGATGTGGACATCATGCTCTCGATTGGCGGCTGGACCCGCTGCGGCTTCTTTTCCGAAATGGCGTATACCGCGGAAGGGAGAGCCTCCTTTATCAGCAGCTGCCTGGATGTGATGCAGCAGTACCCCTGGCTGGACGGAATCGATATCGACTGGGAATACCCTGCCGGCTCCCGGGACGGTGAACGCACCCCCGGCGATGAGGAAGACCAGGGCTGCCCAATCTTTGGAAGCGCCAAAGAGGACCGCAGCAACTTTACTTCTTTGCTGCGTGAGCTGCGGGCGGCGATGGATGCAGCCTACGGCCAGGGCACAAAAAAGCTGACAGCCTGCGCATCCGGCTCCACTGGCTGGACGCTGCCCTGCCAGGACTGGGCAAGTGCCGCGGAATATCTCGACAGCATCAACATCATGACCTATGACCTTGCCGGCCCCTGGGACGGCGTGACTGGCTTTGCCAGCAGTGCAACGCTTTCAAAATCCGGCGCCATGTATTTTAAAATGGAAAAGATCCCGCTGGAAAAGCTGTGTGTTGGTTCTCCGCTTTATGGTTCCGCGGTTAAAATGAAAGAGCTGCGGATCAATCACGTGGGAACCGCCGTGGAACCGGCGCGGCCAACGGGAAGGGAACTGACTCAGCGTGAGCTGCAGCAGTTTGAACAGGAAGCCGTGAGCGGATATGAATACCTGTTTGAAGACGGCCGCTGGAAAATGGGAGAACACTTCGACCGGGGCGGTACCGGCTGGCACTACGATTACGACGAGCGAAACGGCGCGGCGTTCCTTGTGAACGACGATGAAACTTCTCCTTATTACATGTGGTTTGTTTCCTATGAAAACCGCCTCTCTCTGCAGGAAAAGCTGGATTATATCTGCGAGAAGGGAATCGGCGGCATCATTGTTTGGGAATGCAGCCACGATACGCTGAATGCGCAGATGCTTCATCAGATGGGCGATGCCCTGCTGAATAAATAATACAAAAAAAGGTGGTAGAACCATGCAGTACGGCCATTTTGATAATGAAAACCGCGAATATGTAATCGATCGTGTTGATCTTCCTGTGTCCTGGACCAACTATATTGGAATAAAAGATATGTACGGGGTGTTCAACCACACTGCCGGCGGTTATCTGCTTTATAAAACCCCGGAATATCATCGCATTACCCGCTTCCGCCCCAATGGCGTGCCGATGGACGGGCCGGGACACTATGTGTATATCCGCGATAACGACACCGGGGACTACTGGACCATTTCGTGGCAGCCCACCGCAAAAGATAAGGCAAAATACAGCTGCCGCCATGGCCTGAGCTACATCAAATATCTCTGCGATTACAGCGATATTCACGCGGAGCAGAAGCTGTTTGTGGCTATGGATGAGCCGGTGGAGATCTGGGATGTGCAGCTGAAGAACAACAGCGGAAAGCCCAGAAACCTCTCGGTCTTTTCCTACCTGGAATTCAGTTTCCACCAGATCGACATGGATAACCGCAACTTCCAGATGAGCCTTTATGCCACCGGAAGCCGTTATGAGGGCGGCGTGATCGAGAACGACCTGTATTACGAAGAAAAGGGCTATCAGTTCTTTACTTCCAGTTTTGAACCCGATGGCTTTGACTGCCTGCGGGATCGCTTTATTGGCCTTTACCGCACCGAGCGCGACCCTGAAGTGGTGGAAACGGGTGCAACGACCGGTTCCTTCCAAAAGGGCGGCAACCACTGCGGCGTGCTGAAAAAGGAGCTGTGCCTTGCGCCGGGCGAAGAAACCAGGCTGGTTTTCCTGCTGGGCGAAGGTGGAATCGAGGCCGGAAAGGCAGCAAAGACCCGTTATACGAACGAAAAGGTGGACAACGACTTTTCCCGCCTGAAAAAATTCTGGGCGGAAAAACTTGACTGCCTGCAGGTGAACACCCCGAACGAGGGCATGAACACCGAACTGAACATCTGGAACCTTTACCAGAGCGAGATCAACGTGATGTTCTCCCGCTTCACCTCGTTTATTGAGGTTGGCGGCCGCGTTGGACTGGGCTACCGCGACACCGCACAGGATGCCATGATGGTGCCCCACTCCAATCCTGAAAAATGCCGCAGCCGTCTGGTGGAGCTGCTGCGCGCGCTTACAAAGGAAGGCTACGGCCTGCATTTGTTTGAGCCGCGCTGGTTTGAGCCGGATGAAGAACAGCAGTCCTTTAAGTCCCCCACCGTGGTGCCTACTCCGGACCGGAGCCAGATCGTGCACGGCCTGAAGGACGCCTGTGCCGACGACGCGCTGTGGCTGGTTTCCTCCATTGTGCAGTATATCCGCGAGACCGGTGAATTCAGCTTTGCCGACGAAATTGTGACCTACGCCGATGGCGGAGAGGGAACCGTTTACGAGCATATGCAGCGCATTCTGGAGTTTTCTGCCCGCCAGATCGGCCGGAACGGCATCTGCAAGGGCCTGCGTGCCGACTGGAACGATTGCCTGAACCTGGGCGGCGGAGAAAGCGCTATGGTAAGTTTTCTGCATTATTGGGCCATTGGCAATTTTACAGCGTTGGCAGATTGCCTGGGCCGCAAAGCAGATGTGGAACATTACCGGGCTATGGCGGAGAATATCCGGAAGACCTGTGAAGAGGTGCTGTGGGACGGCAGCTGGTATATTCGCGGCATTACTGCAGATAACCGAAAGATCGGAACCACAGTGGATCAGGAAGGTAAAGTTCACATGGAAAGCAACACCTGGGCGGTGCTTTCCGGCGCTGTGGATGCGGAACGCGGAAAGAAGGCAATGGACAGTGTGGACGAATATCTGTTCACCCCCTATGGCCTTATGCTGAACGCACCCTGCTTTACTAAGCCGGATGACGCGATCGGCTTTGTAACGCGCGTCTATCCCGGCCTGAAAGAAAATGGTGCTATTTTCAGCCATCCCAACCCCTGGGCATGGTGTGCGGAAGCAATTCTGGGGCGTGGAAGCCGGGCAATGAAGTTCTATAACGCTTTGTGCCCTGCACTGCAGAACGATAAGATCGAAGTCCGCAAGGCAGAACCTTATACTTACTGCCAGTTTATTGTGGGCAGAGACCACACGGCCTTTGGCACGGCCCGCCACCCCTTTATGACGGGGTCTTCCGGCTGGGCATATTATGCGGCTACACAGTATATTCTTGGAATTCAGCCGGATTTTGCCGGCATGAAGATCGATCCCTGCATTCCGGCAGACTGGAAAGAATTTCATGTGCACCGCAAGTGGCGCGGAGCAACCTATGAGATCCATGTAATGAATCCGGACGGCGTGGAAAAGGGCGTGAAGCAGATCCTGGCCGATGGCAAACCGGTGGAATACCTTCCCGTAATGGAGGAAGGCAGTGTATGCCACGCAGAAGTGATAATGGGAGTGTAACAGATGATCAAATTCGGTACCGGCGGCTGGCGAGCCATTATAGCGGATGATTTTACAAAAGATAATATACGCCTTCTCAGCGCCGGCCTGTGCCGGCTGATGCAGAAAGAAGGCTATGCCGGTGCGGAGATCGTTATGGGTTATGACCGGCGCTTCCTTTCCAAGGAATCGGTACACTGGGCGGCAGAGGTCCTGGCAGGCTATGGAATGCACCCCTGTATTATCGACCGGTCAGTGCCGACCCCGCAGATCATGTTTGTGGTGAGAGAGCGGGGCTGCCCCTATGGCATGGCGGTAACTGCCAGCCATAACCCTGCCATTTATAACGGCATCAAGCTGTTTACTGCAGGCGGCCGTGATGCAGATGTTACCGTTACGGGCAAAATAGAAGCTGAGATCGAGCAGCTGGAGGGAACCGAGATCCCGTTCGTGGATTACGATACCGCCATTGCGCAGGGCATGATCCGCGAGATTCCTCCCTCCCATAATTATATCGATAGTATTCTTTCTGCGGTGAATGTGGAAGCAATTAAGAATGCGCACCTGCGTATTGCGTTGGACCCAATGTATGGCGTTGGGCAGACCAGCATGAGCATGGTGCTGATGACCTGCCAGTGCGAGCTGGAAGTGATTCATGGCAACCATGATACGCTGTTCGGCGGCCGCCTGCCGGCACCGGAGGAAAGCAGCGTAGCCGCTCTTTCTGCAGTTGTAACTGATCGCCACCGCTGCCACCTGGGCATTGCCACAGATGGGGATGCGGACCGTATTGGCGTGGTGGATGACCAGGGACAGTATGTGCATCCCAACAAGCTGCTGGTGCTGCTGTATTATTATCTGCTGAAGTATCGCGGCTGGACAGGGCCGTGTGTGCGCAACAATTCCACCACTCACATGCTGGACCGGGTAGCGGCCGGCCTTGGCCAGACCTGCTATGAGGTGCCGGTTGGCTTTAAGCATATCTCTGCCAAAATGACAGAGACCGATGCAGTGATTGGCGGAGAATCTTCCGGCGGCCTTACCGTCCGCGGTCATATTGCCGGCAAAGACGGTATTTATGCCGCTGCTCTGCTGGCAGAAATGATTGCCGTAACCGGAAAAAGCATTCCGGAGCTTTATGCGGAGATCTGTGCCCAGTATGGGGAGCTGATGAGTGCCGCAGCCGACTTTACCATGACGGCAAAGCGCAAGGAAGAGCTGCAGAAGCTGCTGTTCTGCGACCTTGCTCTGCCGGAATTTGGCTGCGAGGTGGATCATATCAGCCGGGAGGACGGCTGCAAGGTATATTTCAGGGATGGCAGCTGGGTCATCTGCCGCTTCTCTGGCACAGAGCCGCTGCTTCGCATGGCCTCTGAGGCCGAGACAAAGGCCAAGGCAGAAAACTATATTGCGGTTTGGAAAAGCTTTCTTGAATTATAAATAAAAATATAGAATAAACTGGAAACAGGCGGGTTTTCCCGCCTGTTTGTGTTATACTGTGTTTAATAATATACAGGAACAAGGAGGAACAGCATGAAGAGAAAAAACAGAGAGCCAGGGTCCTTTCGCGCGGGCCTTACACTGGCAACACTTCTGTGCTGGATCCTGCCGATCTTTATTGTGGTTTCGGTAGCAGGCTATCTTTTAAATGAAAACTTTACCAGCAGCATTCGCCGCACCGTGGACCTGGATGTGAACAATGCCCTTCAGGTAACAGGGGTCCGTATGCTGGCCGTGATCGAGGATTCCAAGGCAGTCTCCTACGATGGAGTGGTTCGGAATGCCTACCGGGATTATTGTCTGGGCGGAGTTGCCTTTAATGTATACCGCAGTACCTCCGACTATCTGCAGCAGAGATTTTCCCGCAGCCCTTACTGCAAATCGGTGTTTATTCACTTTCTGGATGAGGAACTGGATATTCTGCCCTATATGGTGGCACCGGGCACGGCAAAACTGCAGCTGCTGCGGGAATATGAATCGGAGATCCTGCCTGCAACGCAGGAACTGATCGGTGATAAGGACACGGGCATCTATTTTCTTTCCTGCGAAAAGGAACTGTACATGGTCCGCAACCTGCTGGACAGCAACTTTAAACCCTATGCCATGCTGATCATCGGACTTGACCAGGAAGAACTGCTGCCATCTATGTACGGCATCAGCGAGCTGGAATCGGTGGAAGTATTTATCGATGGGGTGGCGGTGCATCTGAAAGACATGCCGGAAAATACCCCTTATGGCCATGCAGAGCAGCTGGAATATGCGCACCAGGTAGACGGACACACCATCCGCTGTACCGGGCAGCTGCAGCGGTTTGATATTTCGGGGCGCGTGCCAATGCTTCGCTGGGTCGTGCTGCTGATCTCTCTGCTGGTCATTCCCTTGCTGCTGCTGATCATCTGGCTGTTTTACCGCAACGTCAATCACCCCATTGAAGTGCTGATCGATGCAAACTCCCGTGTACAGGCCGGCGAACGCGGCTTTGAGATAACCGATCTGCCGCCGAATACGGAATTCAAGCAGCTGTATGCCCATTTTAATTCCATGTCAGGGGAGCTGAACAGCCAGTTCCGCCGCCTGTATGAGGAACAGCAGGCACTGCAGCAGGCAAAGATCAAGGCGCTGCAGTCGCAGATCAACCCGCACTTTCTGAACAACACGCTGGAAGTGATCAACTGGGAGGCTCGCCTGGCGGATAACGAGCGTGTCAGTTCCATGATCGAAGCGCTGTCCACCATGCTTGACGCGGCCATCGGCCGTGACGGCCGTTCGCAGGTGCTGCTGTCGGAAGAAATGAAATATGTTGAGGCGTATCTGTATATTACGCAGGAGCGTTTGGGCGACCGCCTTACGGTGACCCGCGAGGTCGAGCCGGAGGTCCTGGATCAGCAGATCCCGCTGCTGCTGATTCAGCCAATTCTTGAAAACGCCGTGGAGCATGATCTTTCCCGTAATGGAGGGGAACTCTGCCTGCGAGCCTTCTTCAAGGGCAACGACCTGTATCTTGAAGTGGAGCATGACGGAAACATTTCAGCCGAGGGCTGGGAGAATATCCGAAAGTCCATCCAAAGCGGAGCGGAACCGGAGGGCAGGCGAAGTGTTGGCCTGAGAAATGTGAGCAATCGCCTTGCGCTCCTTTATGGGGAAAAGCAGCAGTTTGATATTTTTGAAGTGAGACCGGGAAGGGTTCTTGCACAGATCATTCTTACCGGCGCAAGAACAACAACAGCCAACAATTGACAACAAGGAACAAAAAAGCACAAGGACATTCCTTATCCACGGGTGGGAAAAGGATTAAAATAACGATAAGCAGATGCGGTAAAAACCATGCAAAGGAGGGCGGCGCGGTGAAACGTACGGCAGTGTTGATATGGATCCTGGCAATGCTGTTGGTGCTTTGTGCCTGCGGTGCCGGACCCGAACCCGAACAACCAAAAGAGCCGGTAACCCTGCGCGTGGTCACTTCCTTTGGTATGGAGGATGGAAACCGCCGAAATTTTGAAGCGGCCGTGGCAGAATATGAACAGACGACCGGCGTGACCGTACAGGATTACTCCGATATTTCCAACGAGGAATGGAAGGCCAAGGTACTGGCCGATTTCGAGACCGGTTCCGAACCGGATGTGCTGTTCTTCTTCGCCAATGAGGATGCCGAGCCAATCATCCAGGCCAAAAAAGTAGTTTCCATTGAGGAGATTCGAACGGAATATCCGGAGTACGCTTCCAACATGGATGAAGCAAAGCTGCCCCAGGCTTCCGACGGGCAGAATTATGCCGTTCCTATTATGGGCTATTGGGAATTCCTGTATGTGAACAAAGCGGTGCTGGCGGAGTGCGGAGTGAAAATTCCCGGCAGTGACTACAGCTGGGAACAGTTTCTGGCGGACTGCGCCGTGATTCGCGACAGCGGCTATACGCCAATTGCCTGCTCGCTGGCAGAGGTTGCCCATTACTGGTTTGAGTTTGCGGTGATGAACAACGGCAGCATGCGCAGCCACCTGCAGATCCCGGCGCTGAACGCACGGGGCGAGCTGAGCCTGAATTTTACGGCAAAAAAATGGATTGCCGGGCTGGAAGACATCCGCGACCTGTATGAACAGGGATTTTTCCCTGCCAATACACTTGCGGTAGGCGATGCGGAAACGGTGGCAATGTTTGGCGAGGGAAAAGCGGCGTTCCTGCTGGATGGCTCCTGGAAGGTTGGTTATTTCAGCGCAAACTATGCCGACCGCCTGAATGACTTTGCGGTTTGTTATGTGCCGGCAAAAGGAACACGCAGCGCGACCCAGACCGTAGGCGGCATTTCTACCGGCTTTTTCATCACGCGCAAAGCCTGGGAAAACCCGGAAAAGCGCGATGCGGCCGTGGCGTTTGTTTCGCAGCTGACTTCTGACCGGGTAATTGATACGTTTGTTACCACAGAGGTTACTGCCTTGAAGCAGCACCTGAACGCAGAGGGACTGGACCCGCTGCAGCAGTCTGCAGCGCTTACGCTGGAAGGCACCACAGGTATGGTGGCAGCGGTGCAGGATTCCATTTCAAGCGAGGCACGTGCCAGCCTGTTTTCCAATATCCGTTATGTGGTAAGCGGAGAGCTCTCGGCGCAGGAGGCAGTAGAGCTTGCCCTGCAGCTGAACCGCTGAAAAAGTATTTGAGGTGAAAGAATGTATCGGGTCGTACTGATCGACGATGAACAGATTATAGTAAAAGGCCTGAGCAGGGTCGTGAAATGGCAGGAATATAACTGCGAGGTCGTAGGAACGGCATATAACGCCGCGGACGGGCTGGCGCTGATTCGTGAACTGCGGCCGGATATCGTGTTTACGGATATTCGCATGCCGGACCAGGACGGCCTGACCATGCTGGCAGGGCTTGTGAACGATTATCCTAACATGCAGATTACCGTGCTTACCGGGTTCCGTGATTTTTCTTACGCGCAGGAGGCTATTCGGCTGGGTGTAACGCGTTTTCTGCTGAAACCCTCAAAAATGGATGAGCTGCATGAAGCGCTGCATGCAATGACGGAAAAGCTGGATAAGCTGGGACCGCCCCGGGAAGAGCCGGAAGAGGAGGATGCCTCTTCGCCGCTTTCCGGCAGCTTTGTGGTAAAGCAGGCCATCAGCTATATGGAACAGAATTACCAGAAAAAACTTACGCTGCAGGATGTGGCGGACCACTGCTTTGTATCGCAATGGCATCTTTCCAAACTGATCAACAAACATGCAGAAAAGAGCTATTATGATCTGCTGAACTCCATTCGCATCGACCGGGCAAAGGAGCTTCTGCTTGACCCCAGCCTGAAGATCGGCGATATCGTTGGAATGGTCGGGTTTTCCGACAACGCGCATTTTGCGCGGATCTTCAAAAAAATCGTTGGAATGAGCGCGAACGAATATCGCAACCAGCTGAAATAAAAAACCTTCGGGGCCATATGGCTCCGAAGGTTTTTTATGTTTAAGTCATCCCATGGTAACAACAACGTTCATTTCGCTGCCGGAGGGGGCAATGGGGCCAACCGGCACTTCCTTGCCGTTTACCTCAATTTTTACCACGCCCTTCTCTACCTTTGCGGGGTTATTCACCGTGATATGGTAAAGCGTTCCGCGGAAGCTGCGGTTTGCGGTAAAGGAACCCAGGTCGGCGGGAATGCAGGGATCGATCAGCAGCCCCTCATAGTCGGGCACAATGCCAAGAATGCCCTGGGTGAGAACCGTAAACGTCCAGGCAGCAGTACCGGTGAGCCAGGAGTTTTTGCCTTCGCCGGGGTTGATGGCATCCTTGCCGGCAACCATCTGGCAGTAGACATAGGGTTC